>JAFGIH010000817.1 GCA_016929985.1 Thermoleophilia bacterium
CGCCTACAGCGAGTACTACCCGCAGGTGTCGCGCGACGAGGCCGGCATGCGGTTGCTGTTCAAGCAGTTCTCGTTCCCCGGCGGCATCCCCAGCCATGTAGCCGCGGAGACTCCCGGGTCGATAAACGAGGGCGGGGAGTTGGGCTACTGCCTTTCGCACGCGTATGGAGCCGCCTTCGACAATCCCGGCCTTGTTGTGACGTGCGTGATCGGCGACGGAGAGGCGGAGACCGGGGCTCTCGCGGCCTCTTGGCAGTCGAACAAGTTCCTCAACCCGGCCGTCGATGGGGCGGTGCTTCCGATACTGCATCTGAACGGCTACAAGATCGCCAACCCCACCGTGTTCGCCCGCATCGACCGGGAGGAATTGGGCGACTACCTGCGCGGCTGCGGGCACACGCCGTACTTCGTAGAGGGAGACAACCCGGCCGTCATGCACCAGGAGATGGCCTTCACTCTCGACCGGGCACTGGATGACATCGCGGAGTTCCAGCGGCGGGCCCGTGTGCAAGGCATAGTCGAGCGGTCGGCCTGGCCGGCGATCGTCCTCGTCACTCCCAAGGGTTGGACCGGGCCGAAGATGGTGGATGGGCTGCCGGCCGAGGGCACGTTCCGGTCGCACCAGGTGCCCTTCTCGGACATGACCGATGAGCACCTGAAGCTGCTCGAGGATTGGATGCGCAGCTACAGGCCCGAGGAGCTCTTCGACGAGACCGGCGCCTTCCGGCCCGAACTGGCGGAACTCGCGCCTGCCGGCACACGGCGCATGGGGGATAACCCTCATGCCAATGGGGGACTCTTGCTCCGCGACCTCCGGCTGCCCGACTTCCGCGACTTTGCCGTGGACGTTCCCGCTCCCGGAGCGGTGAAGGGCGAGGCAACCCGGCAGATGGGCGAGTATCTGGCCGAGGTCATGCGCCGGGATCTCGACCGCGGTGACTTTCGGCTCTTCGGGCCCGACGAGACCACCTCCAACCGGTTGAACGCCGTCTTGGACGTGACCCCTCGTACCTGGAACGCGGCTCTCCTCCCCGGTGACGACCGTCTGTCGCCCACCGGGAGGGTGATGGAGATCCTGAGCGAGCACAGCATCCAGGGCTGGGTGGAGGGTTACCTCCTTACCGGCCGGCATGCCTTCTTTTCCTGCTACGAGGCGTTCATCCACATCATCGCCTCGATGTTCAACCAGTATGCCAAGTGGCTGGATGTATGTGAGGAGATCCCGTGGCGGCGGCCCGTGGCGTCGCTGAACTATCTGCTGACCTCGCACGTCTGGCGGCAAGACCACAACGGCTTCTCTCACCAGGATCCCGGGTTCATCGACCACGTGCTCACCAAGAAGGCGTCGGTCACGCGGGTCTACCTGCCTCCGGACGCCAACAGCCTGCTGTGCGTCACCGACCTCTGCCTACGAAGCCGCGACCTCGTCAACGTCATCGTGGCGGGCAAACAACCTCAGCCGCAGTGGCTCGACATGGCCTCGGCCGTCCGTCACTGCGGCCAGGGCATCGGCATATGGAAGTGGGCCAGCAATGACGACGGGCACGACCCCGATGTGGTCATGGCGTGCGCAGGCGACGTTCCCACTACTGAGACGCTGGCCGCGGTGGATCTCTTGCGAAAGCACCTGCCGGATCTCAGGGTCCGGGTGGTGAACGTGGTGGACCTCATGACCCTGCAACCCGAAGAAGAGCACCCCAACGGTCTGTCCGACCAGGAGTTCGACGCTCTCTTCACCACCGATCGACCTGTTATCTTCGCCTACCACGGCTATCCATGGCTCATCCATCGTCTCACCTACCGGCGCACCAACCATGAGAATCTGCACGTGCGTGGCTACAAGGAGGAAGGCACTACCACAACGCCCTTCGACATGGTGGTGCTGAACGATCTAGACCGTTTCAGCCTGGTGCGCGACGTGATCGACCGCGTTCCGGGCCTACGGACGCGGGCCGCCCATCTGAGGCAGCTGATCGGCGACATACACGTGGACCACAAGGAGTACATCCGCGAGCACGGTGACGACATGCCTCTCGTGAAAGACTGGACCTGGGGTTCGTATGGCGCAGACACTAGGTGAGAACTGCGCCGGCCGGGTCGATCGCTACCACGCCTCCCACTCGAAGAGGCGTACCACTCCGTCGATGACGAACGCGAGGTGCGATTCTGAGGTTGCGATGGGCGCAAGGAAATAGGCGTCTGTCTCGGTTTCGGCCAGCACCTGCTCATGTCCACCTAAGTAGCCCCGGGCCACCAGCTCGGAGGACCAGAATTCCCCGTTCTGGATGGAGCGGAAGTAGGCCGCGTAAGTAGGTCCGGCCGTGGCGAAGTCGCCGTCAGGATCGAGTATCGCCTCAGACATGGTCTCGAGGTCCAGATATCTCAGGGTGCCGTCCCAGAACACGGCGTAGTGACCCGCCACGGAGGGCCGGTACGACATGCCACCCAACTTGACCGGGTCCATCTCGCCGTCGATCTCAAAGACGTACGACCCTTCATCGATGAGGTGGTGCGGCGCGTGGTTCTCGTAGGCCAGATGGGTGCTGGAGAGGCTGTAGTACCAGCCGGAATCGCCCCACATGAAAGCAGGTGCGCCGGACACCAGTTCATCCATAGTGCCCGTCGGTAGACCTTGCGAGTCCACCTCGGCGGCGAAGATGCGTTCGGCCCAGTATTCCTCGGGGTTCGTCTCCCACGGTTCTGCCTCCGTCCACGTGACCCACGGCAGCGCCACCTGCGGGTAGGCGTAGGTCTCTCCGAGCGGGTTGACGATCGGGACCTTATCGCCGTCGGGCAACCGGTACGCATAGATCATCTGATCCTGGAACCAGCCGGTCTCTTCGTTGTAGCGGCCCTCTTGCCAGACCGCGAGCAGGCCGTCAAGGTCGGCTGTAGGAGGGATCGAACCCTCAATGGGCAGTTGCACCAGCGTCCCTGAATCGAGCATGTACGCGTAGAGCCCGAAGTCCATGCCGTCATTCGCCTCCAGAAGCAGCGCCTGGTCGGATAGGCTGAGTGCGTAGGTCCCCACTGGCACCTCGTCGATGATCATCTCCACCCACTGCCCCTCGGAATCGCCCGGCAGGAGCGCCGGCACGGTGGTGGTCGACGAGGATGTCGTTGTGGACGAGGCGCTCGTAGTGGTGGAGGACAAGGAAGAAGTGGTGCCTGAGGCAGCCGTGGTAGTCGTGGCCGAGGCAGTGGTGGTAGTGCTGCGGCTCGTGCCCGTGCCCGCGCTCTCGTCGTCGTCTTTGTCCAGAAGCAGCAGCGGGACGGCGATCGCGGCGGCGACGACTATCGCGGCAGCCAGTCCTATCCCGACCCACATGCCGGTGCGGCTCTTCTTGCGAGGCGGGCCGGGTCGGTTATAGCCTCCGGGGGGAGGCGGAAACGCTGGAGTCCCCGTTGCAGCCGAGTTGGGCGGTGGGGGCGCGGGCGGTGGGGCCGCGACCGGAGCCGCAGCGGGTGGGACCGGAGGTGGAGGCGTGGGATGAGTGGTCGGGGGCGGCACCGGAGTCGCTTCACTCACGACCTTGATGGTCGGCTCGTCCTCGACCCGACCATCCGGTGACTCGACCGGTGATCCACCCGGGCTCTCAACGGGGGTGCCACAGCTCCGGCAGAACTTCGCATGGTCGGGCATCTCGGCGCCACAAGCCTTGCAGATCATAGCGGTCACCTCTCCTGGGTCCTGTCAGGCCCTGTGTCGACACGCGACTAGTATGTCACCGGGCCTGCCACTCAAACAGATGCACGATTCCGTCGATGACGCACGCCACGCGGTCGGTCGAGGCCGCTACCGCCGAGGACATCCAGGGAGGATCGGACTGCTCTCCCAACACCTGCTCGTGTCGGCCGGCGTAGCCGCGAGCCATGATCCTGTAGAAGGTCTCGTCGCTCTCCACGGGGCGGTAGTACACGGCGAAGTTGGGTGCCGCGGTAGCGAAGTCGCCGAGTCGATCGATCTCCAGGACCCGGCCGGTGAAGAGGTTCTTCGCCACGAGCCCTTCATCGTGGTCGTAGTACACGACGATGTCGTTGCTGAGAGAGGGGCGTGAAGCCTCGGTGGCGAGAAGCATGGGATCGAACCGCCCGAAGTCCATGGCATAGACGCCTGCCTCGAGACCCTCGACGGCGGTCGCGTTCTCCCAGGCCAGATGAGTACCGGACAGGCTGTACACCCATGGCACATCACCGTAGGCGTACGAGGTAGCGGCCCACACGAGCTCACCTGGATCTCCTTCCGGTCTTCCCTCTGGGTCCAGCTGCACGCCGTAGATCTTGAGGAGCCAATAGTCCTCGGGATCTTCTTCCCACGGGGCGGCTTCCGCCCAGGTAAGCCACCGTCCGGCCGTCTGTGGGTAGTAGGGAGAGCGCCCGTCTTCGGTGACTGAGACCTTGGGTCCATCGGGCAGGCGGTAGACGAAGACGTGCTCGTTCAGATACTCGTCGGTGTCTTCTTGATAGTCGCCCTCCCACCAGACCGCCAGGTCGCCTTCCAGGTCTTCGTCGTAGAAGTCGGTCGCCTCGACGGGCAGTTCGATAAGCTCACCCGACGCGAACATGTATGCGTGGAGTGCGTAACCGTGGGAGATCTCGGCGTCTATCAGCATTGCCTCGTCCGAAAGTGCGACTGCGTAGGCTCCGGTCGGGAAGGCGGAGTTGTCGATCTCCGTCCACTGCCCCGGCGAGTCGCCGGGGATCATCATCTCGGCGTAGCTCGTCGAGGCGGTGGAGGCGGAAGTGGACGAGGTGGAGGTGGCTGCGCCGCCCCCGGTGGCCGGCGGCGCGGCGCCGGTCGATGTCGTCTGGGCCAGGGAGGTGGACGTTGTAAGAGTGGCTTCGGCAGTCTTGTCGTCGTCCAAGACAACGAGCCAGAGCACCAGGCCCGCGGCGATCAGTATCGCGGCCGCTGCGGCCATGCCGATCCAAAGACCGAGCCGGCTGTTCTTCCGGGGTGGCGGCGCGCCGTGGATCGCCGCGCTTGTTTCGACCGGTCCTGCCGGGTTGCCACACACGGGGCAGAACGTGGCGCCATCGGGCACCTGTGCGCCACATGCTCTGCAGAACATCGAAGCACCTCCGTTGGGCCCGCGCACATCCCGTGAGGATCGGTATCCCTACCTGCCATCTAATGTAGCGCATCGCTGCGTGCTCGTCGCCGGCCCGCCCGTGTGCCGGGCGCTCTTTCGGGCTGTGGTAGCCTTCAGCGCATGACCTACGTTGTCCTTTTTGCTGCGGTGGGCTTTGTCGCGGGGATCCTCGGATCCATGGTCGGCCTGGGCGGGGGGGTGTTCATCGTCCCCGCGCTTGCACTCTTCCTGGGCGTCCCCATCCACGATGCCGTGGCCGCGAGCCTGATAGCCGTCGTCGCGACTTCCACCAGTGGTTCGATCACCTATCTGCGCGAGGGCCTGGTCAATCTCCGCCTCGCTGTGAGCATCGAGACCGCCTTGGCGCTGGGAGCCATCACAGGCGGTCTGGTGGGGGCACTGCTCGACAGGGGAACCCTCAGCGCCATTTTTGGAGCGGTCATGATGGCCGTGTCGATCTACATGGGGCTGCGCAGGAAGGCATCCCCGC
>JAFGIH010000818.1 GCA_016929985.1 Thermoleophilia bacterium
ACGAGAGCGCCAGTGGTCTGTACGACGCCTGCATCGCCGGCACCGACCAGGAGCGCGGCAGAACGAACCAAGGGAACGAAGTCGTCCGGACCAAGTCGGTGGACCTGGTGGCCCTCCTGGAAGCCGGCGAACTGGATTACGCTTTTGAGTACCGGTCGGTCGCCGTGCAGCATGGTCTCAACTACATCGAGCTGGACGACGCCGTCAACCTGGCCGGAGTCGGAGCGATGGGCGACGGTGGAATGACCTACGCCGACTTTTACGACACCGCTTCCGTACAACTGAAAACGGAGTCCGGCGAGTATAAGCAGACCAAAGGCGCCGCAGTGGTGTACGGCATCACCATCCCAACGGGGAACTCCAACACAGCCGCGGCAGTGGAGTTCATCAAGCTCCTACTCTCAGATGAGGGCAGGCAGGTCATGGAGGTCGACAACGGTCAGCCGCTTCTCGACCCCATCAAGTGTGACAAGCCGGAGGCTCTGCCTGACGAACTCAAGGGAATAGCCGAAGCACTCTGATCCGACGCCATCAGCGGGGCCGCGCGCTGCGATAGGCGCGGCCCCGCAAAGGGCTAGAGGTTCGGCGCCCGGTGCCTCGCTGACTTTGACGGCCACCACACCCTCTCGCCCACATCATGCACCAGGGCCGGCACGAACAGGGCGCGCACCACCAGAGCGTCCAGCAGCA
The DNA here is from genome assembly GCA_016929985.1 of Thermoleophilia bacterium. The sequence continues at coordinate 691 of JAFGIH010000818.1, forward strand.
CGCCGAAAGCGACGATGACGGCGAGCTGCACCAGGAACAGTATCGGAATCACCGCCAGCGCCGCGAAGGTCGCCGCCAGCACCACGCCTGCCGACGTGATCACGCCTCCGGTGACGACGAGCCCGCGCAGCACGCCCTCCTTCGTCCCGTGAGCGAGCGACTCCTCACGCACGCGGGTCATCAAGAAGATGTTGTAGTCGATGCCCAGGGCGACCAAGAACACGAACCCGTAGAGCGGCACCGACGGGTCCGCCCCGGGGAAGTCGAGCAGATGGTTGAAGACCAGGCTCGTGATGCCCAGAGCCGCGCCGAAACTGAGCACGGTGGTGACCATCAGCAGCAGCGGCGCCACGATGCTGCGCAGCAGCACCATCAGTATGAGGGTGATCACCACGAGCACCACCGGGATGATCAGGTTGCGATCGCGCGTGCTGGTGAGGTTCGTATCGAGATCGAGGGCCGTCGAACCGCCCACCGCGATGGAGGGGTCGACCGCGCGGAGGGCCGAGCGCAGATCGACGACCGTCTGTTCGGCCTCCAGAGAGTCGGCCTTGTCGATGAGAGTCACCTGCAGCATCACGTCGCCGCCGGCCACAGTCGGAGTAGCAAGAGCGAGCGGTCCCTCCGTGGGAGCGGGGAGCGGGATCGAACCGCTCGGCGAATCAGCGGACACCACGGAGGCGCTGCTTACCCCCGGGTTGCCGAGAGCGACCGCGGCGGCGTCGCCGAGTCTCGCCTCAGGAACGATGACCTGCACTGGCTGACCGGAGCCGCCGGGGAAGTGGGCGGCAAGGACGTTCTGCCCGTCGCGCGCCTGCGATTCGCCCATCACCAGATCGCTCGCCGGGACTCCACCAGCCTTCAGGCCGACCAAGCCGATGCACGCGATGGCCAGTAGGATCCCGACCACCATCCAGACAGGCCGGGCACGTCTTTGTATCTTGCCGGCGATCCGTTCCCACATGCTTCGGGAACCGTCGCCGGACTTCTCTGTGGTCCGTTCCAGGCGCCGCGGCCAGAAAGCCACGCGTCCGGCCAAGAGGAGCATGGCCGGGAGAAACGTGAGAGCCACGAGCACCGCGAAGACTATCCCGATGGTCGCCACCGGGCCCAACGCCCTGTTCGACGCGAGATCGGACAGCAGGAGGCACAGGAGCCCGGCGATGACCGTCCCTCCGGAGGCGACGACTGCCTCGACAGACCCCTTCCACGCCGTCTTGGTGGCGTCCCACACCGATCCGCTCTCGCCGAGCGCCTCTCTGAACCGCGACACATACAGAAGCGAGTAGTCCGTCGCCGCGCCGATGACCAAGATGAAGAGGATCCCCTGCACTTGTCCGTTGAGCTTGAGGATGCCGGCCTTGGCCAGATAGAAGTTCACCAGCACGGCCGCGCAAAGGGCGCTCATCGCAGCGAGGAGCACCATGATGGGCAAGAGCGGAGACCGGTAGACCGCGACGAGGAGCACGAACACGGCCAGTACCGCCACCAAGAGCAACAGACTGTCCACGCCGCCGAACGCGGCGCCCAGGTCGGCGCTCAACCCCGCTGCGCCGGTGACGTACACCGCGAGACCTTCGGGAGGCGTTGCCAGCGCCGTGCGCAGATCGGCTACGGAGTCTCTGACCTCGGTGTCCAAGGACAAGGGCACGAATATCTGCGCCGCCATGCCGTCCTCGGAGGCGAGGGCCGGCGACACTCCGCCGCTTGCGGCCTCCACCTGCCCCGGCAAACCCGCCGACTGCGCCGCGAGCCAGGCCAGGTCGTCCGTGGTCAGGCCGCCGGCACGCTCAGCCACCACCACGGCGGGGATGCTGTCATCACCGAAGAATTCGGAAAGCCGCCGCTGCACCTGTGTGGATTCGGCGCTGCTCGGCAGATACGACGCCTGTTCGTTGGTCGAGACCTCGCCGATACGACCGAAATACGGACCGCCGACCCCGGCCACAGCCAGCCATACGATGATCATCAGCACCCCGGCCAGGGGGCGCGACCAGCGTCGCTTGGGTTGCGCGCGCATCAGACCTCCTGTCGGCCCAACGGCAAATGGACGTACCGGCCACGGGTCAACCGCTCGGCGCCACGTCCTTCCCAGGCAAACTATCACAGCCCGCGAGATCCGGCCTCGCCAATCCAGGCGAGTGGCCATCACATCGCGCAGCCCGTACTAGAGGCGCGATCGGCGTAGATCGCAGAGGCCAGTAGAACAAGGGTCCTCAGCATGACGCTGGGGACCTGCCAAAGCCAGTCCACCGCGGCGCCGAACTAGGCCCGCGCCCGGTCCTGATAAATGGACACCCCACAGTGTTCAACCCCGCAACCGCTGAACACTGTGGGGCACTAAGCAGTCACCATCCGGTCAAGATGTCGACTCGCCGTGACTACCTGGGTGTATGGTGGCACTCCTTTCCTGAAAGAGTCCTGAACAGTCGGGCCTTCACAATGCGGTCTGGCTGGGAGGCTCGTCGATGTTCGCCACGCGTTCAGGTTACGTACAGGTAAGACGGGGTATAGTGCCACTGGAGCCCTGAGAGTTCAGACGCAGCATCTGAGGAGCTTACAAAGGGGCCCGCTGAGGAAATGCGGAGGCAAATGGCCGCAGAGTACAGCGAAGCGGGAACGAAGTGAGACCCGTTGTAGGATGCAAAGCGAGTGCACTTAGGGCTCTTTTCTGCGTACGTGACACCTTCGGTGCGCACACTACTCCTGCGCCAGCCGCGCCCCCATCTCGAACGCCTTGCGGCAATCGACCGGGAAGCGCTCAGCCCGGATCTTGGCCTTAGCCTCCACGTCGAACATGGCGGCGTGCATCGCCGAGTAGTCGGTGAACTGCCATGTTTCGTGGGAGCTCATGAACTCCACCTTGCCTTTGAACATGCCGAGAGGCCTGGTCTGGATCTGGAAGAGGACGTCGTAGTGAACGTCTTTCATCGCCGCCTCCGGGCAGTTCATGGTGAAGATGAACCCGCACGAGATCAGCCCCGGGAACACCGCCTTGCCGAACTCGTCGTAGGTGATGTTGGGGAAGAAGAGCCGCTCCATGAACGAGCGCATCTCGCCGGTGACGTCGTCAAAGTAGATGGGTGAGCCAAGCAGCAGGACATCGCTCGCTATCACTTCGGCGAGCACCTCCTGTAGGTCGTCGCGCATGGCGCAGAGGCCGTTGCGGGTGTTGCCCTTTCGCTTGCACGAGAAACAGCTGGTGCATCCTTTGTAGTCGAGGTCGTAGAGGTGGACGAGTTTGGTCTTCGCCCCCACGCTCTCGGCGCCCTCCATGGCATTCTGCAGCAGGGCGGCGGTATTCCAGTCCTTCCTCGGACTTCCATTGATGGCGATGAGGTTCATGTTCGCTCCGCTTCGCTCGTCGACGTGCTGAACACACATGCTATCAGGGTGTCCCGGCAGGCGGCCACATGACCCCGGCTACCCCGCGGCCACGCGGATCACCTGTCCGACCCGCCGCGTATGCTCTCTCGTATGAAGACCGGCACTGCCACCCTGCCGCTCCATGGCGGCAAAGCGCCCGCGTGGCTGTTTTCGCGCATGCGGCTCATGGCGCGCGAGATCACGCTCGCCATAGCGAGCGAGTACGGCCCGCAGCAGATGCTGAGGCGCCTCTCCGATCCGGCTTGGTTCCAGGCCTTCGGAGCCGTGCTGGGGTTCGATTGGCACAGCTCCGGCGTGACCACTACCGTGTGCGGCGCGCTCAAGGACGGGCTGCGCGGGCTTGAGCACGAATCGGGTCTGATCGTGGCGGGGGGCAAAGGCGGGGTGTCCAGAAAGACGCCGGGAGAGATCGAGGCGGCGGCAACCTCTGGGGCGCTGCTGATCGAACCGCAGGGTCTTGTCTACGCCAGCAAGATGGCGGCCAAGGTGGATAGCTCGGGCCTTCAAGACGGCTATCAGATCTACCACCACTCTTTCTTCGCCACTCGCGCGGGCGACTGGGCGGTGGTGCAGCAGGGCATGAACGACCAGAACCGCAAGGCCCGCCGCTACCACTGGCTCAGCGACACAGTGACCGACTACGTGGTCGAGCCTCACAAGGCCATCGCGTCGCAGGCCCCCGGCACCGCTGTTCTCAACATGGTCGCCAAGGAGAGCGTTCCGGCCCAGGAGGTGGTGACCCACCTCTCACATGAGCCGCCGGACCGCATCCTGGGCCGCCTCCACCGTCTCAAGCAGCTGACCATGCCGGCACGCCACGCCGTCGAGCTCCAAGACATCCACCCCGACAGCCTGGCCAAGATCTTCCTCTCCACCTACGAGCGGCAGCCCGAGAGTTTCGAGGCCCTGCTGGGCATGCCCGGCGTCGGCCCCAAGACCGTCAGGGCCCTCACGCTCATCGCCGAGCTCGTGTACGACACGCCTGCCAGCCGTAACGATCCGGCCCTCTTCAGCTACGCCCACGGCGGCAAGGACGGGTATCCTTACCCGGTGGACAGAGAGACCTACGACCGGAACATCGAGATCCTCCGCAAGGCCGTCGGCCAAGCCAAGCTCGGACAGACCGAGCGACTCGACGCTCTGCGGCGGTTGGCCAAGTCCGAGGCGCCGACGGGTCGGCCACTTCACGGCCCCGGGGTAGCATGAGCTCAGCTTCCCGGGTCGGCTTGGTGCTGGAGGGCGGCGGCATGCGCGGCGCTTACACCGCGGGAGTCCTCGACGCGTTCCTCGACCATGACGCGGTCTTCGACTACGTCATCGGTGCCTCTGCCGGAGCGAATGCCGGATCCGACTATCTCGTCGGCCAGCGCGAGCGCAACCACAAGGTGTTCGTGGAGTTCGTCCCCGATCGTCGCTACGCGGGACTCACGAACCTGCCGCGCGAACGTGTGTCGCGGAGATACAAAGGTGTTCGACAACCTAACCCTGCACATCGACGAGGGATGTAGCACGGCTATTCTCGGCCTCAACGTGGTCCTCTCCGGCTTCTACTCCAGCGTCGACACCTGGCAGCACCAGGTATTCGGCGAAGCGGAGCACCGCAAGGCCGAGAGAATCATTGAGATGCTGGGCGTCGGGACCCTCAAGACGCTGCCGTTCGGCAGCATGTCTACGGGCAAGCGGCGGCGGTTCCTGCTCGGCAGAGCCTTGGTGAACGAACCTCGGGCGCTTCTCTTTGACGAACCGACCTCCGGACTCGACCTCAGAAGCTCGCTCCTATACTCACTCGCCGCTGACTGCCGTCACTCGTGCTCCACCCGGTCTATCACGAAATGCACGTAGTGGTAGTCGCCGTCCACGAGGTTCCAGTATCCGTCCAAGACCTCCGGAAGAACCAACCCATCGAACTCCCGGTTCCCACGTACGATGCCTGTGAAGAGCTCCAGCGAGGGTTCCCCTTTGCCCAGCTCGTCGTAGAACCGCTTGACCGTCACTTTCTCCAGTGATCCGTCGACATTGAAGTAGAACTGGGCCGTGTCCTGGCGGCCGGCGTCTCTCACGATGCACTCGGCCTTCAGCCCATCGCAGCCGGTCCAGGTGACGCGGCGACCGTCGAGGTAGAAGGATGGGACCATGCACATCTCCACCACCATCCTGCCGAACGAAGACTGATCTGTCGTCTTCCCCCGCTCGTCCATGATCTTGAAGAGGCCCATGGCCTTGCCCAGCATCCGTCCCCTGCCGTCGTGGTAGGAGTCGATGGCCGCAGCAGTCAGCAGAGGAGCCATCCTGATCTTTCCGTACCAGCAGAACGAGGGCGGGTCGGAGGTCAGCCAGTACTCGCCCTTGATCGGGAGAAAGCCGGCGGCCCGATCGCGGCTGAACGTCCCCGAGTGGAAGACCCGCGCACACCGGATGCGTTTCTTGCCCACCAGCCCGGAGTAGACCATGTACCGCGCCACGGGTTCCGGCAGGCCGCGGAGGGTCTTCTCGGCGATGATCTGCTCGTCGCCGGGCTGACTTACCGCACGGATAGCCCGCGCCTGTCTGAGGTAGCCCAGGTAGAAGACGCGGTCGGCCGCGACCAGCCCGCAGACCAGCGCGACGACTACGCCGAGGACGATATATGCCGCGAGCATGCCCTACTCAGCCGGCCGCCCTAGTAGTTCTCGTCGGCGAAGGCGGGCCTCATCAGATCGGGAGAGCTCCACCGCTCGGGCTCGAGTACCTGATGGTAGCCCTTCTCGCTGTGGCTGGGACCCTGGTTCACCTCGATGAAGAGCCACGGCTTGGTGGTGTAAGAGGGTCTCCACGGAGAGTGGACCACGTTCGCCGGGATGTAGATGACCGTCGATTTGGTGAACACGTGCCTTTCCATCTCCACACCCATGAAGAACTCGACCTCAGAGTTGAGCTCCTGGGGATTGGTCGG
>JAFGIH010000819.1 GCA_016929985.1 Thermoleophilia bacterium
GGAGACGTCCGACTCCAGCTCCGCCTTGGCCACCAGGGCCATGGCGGCCGGCAGGAGATCCACAGTGATCTTGGCCTCGTCGGGATCTTCGAGGGCGGTGATCGCGTTTCTGACCGCCGCGCAGTGGTAGGCGGCTGTGGCCGGCGTGTCCTCGTCTCCCTTGGCCGTGAAGAGCACCTGGATGGCCTCCGACAGGAGATCGGTCCAGGCAATGTATTCGGCCACGGTCATTTGTCTCTGACTCATGACTACCTCCTAGTGGGCTGATTCGGCGTAGCTCTGGGCGTCAGTCACCACCACGCCCCCGCTGGTCCCATCGACGATGATCACCCTGATATCCTGCTGGCCCCAGCGCTGGGGCTCCTCCTTGCGGAAGGCCTCCTGCCAGGCTTGGGCGGCCGCCCCCAGCTTCTCGCCGGCGTAGTTGTAGTACTCGAAGCCGGATCCGGTCCACTTGGCGCTTCGGGCGATATAGGGGTTGGCATAGGTGTCCTCAGGGAAGTTGCCGAACCCGGTCATCTTGGCGTGTAGGGCTTCCTGCTTGTGGGCGTACTCCACAGTGGCCCAGTAGTTGTCAACCTCCCGTCGGGCCTCGTTTATGGCGTAGGCGTCAAGCATGAAGAAGCCGGCGGCGGCCACTCCCCCTGCCCCGGCTACGGTGCCGGCTCCGCCGCCGGCGAATCTCCCCAAGGCGCTGCCCCAGAGACTGCTGCTCTGGGAGGGAGCACTCTCCGGTGTGTACTCATATCCCTTGGGCACGTACTTGTACCCCGGGATCGTTCCTTCGGCGGGCGTTGTTGGTTGGGGTGTTGCGGCCTTCGGCCCTGAGGTGGGCGTCGTGGTGGGCGCCTTCGCCCCCTTGCCTCCGGCACCCCAGAGATTGCTGGCAGTGAGTTGAGCCTGCGCGGCCAGCTTGATCAGGGCGGCGATCACCTGGCGAATGCCGTTGACGACCGCGATGACGGCGGCCCCGATGGCCACTCCCAGCCCGGCCCAGATGGCGGCCTGGAACAGCTCTGGGGGCAGCTTCTCCGCGAAAGCCCCCAGGGCATCCACCACCGGCAGGAGCACCCTGCCGACCGACTCCTTCGCCTCGTTGAGACGCTCGGTCAACTTGCGCCAACTACCTGAGGCCCCTTCGTTGGCCTCGGCTGCGTCCTCGGCGATGCCCCGGCTCTGCTCGATTATCGCGTTGTAGCGGGCCTGGGCCTTCTCCGCCTCGCTCAGGTTCTCCCAGTTCTTGGCATAGGCAGCGTTCACCCGCAGGGTCTGCACGTAGGAGTCGTCCAGGTTGATGCCGAAGTCGGCCAGCGCCGAACCGCCGTTGCGCAGACCGTCCACCAGAGCGTTCGTGGTGGCGGTGAGGTTGTCCGCGTACTGCGGGAGCCCACTGCTGGCGGCCATGTCCGCGCTCAGCTTGGTCATGGCCATCAGCTGCTCATTGGTAAGGCCGGTAGCCTGGCCCACCTTGTTGAGCGAGACCTGGACCTGCATCAGCGACGAGGCGGCGTACCCCGAGTAGTCAGTCAGATCCTCGGCCTGCTTCTTGAACACCTCGACCGCCTCGCCAAACACCTGGTCCATGGTATTGGCCATGCGCGCCTTGCTCATGGCCGCCCCGGTCGTGCTGGCCGTGACAGCTCCCGCCGCGGCCAGCCCCATGGTGAACATGCCGGCGATCACCATAGGCTGCGAGAAGAAGCCGCCGCCCGCCTTCGGCATGGTGGGCGTCCCGGGCTGGGCAGCGCCGCCGGCGCCCTTCCCCTGCAGGGCGGCCCATACCTCGTCGGCCCTGGTCCGCAGCCCCTCGAGGGCGGTCTCGAAGTCTGCGCAGGCCCCACTGTTGAAGGCCTCGACGGCTTTCTGCCACTCGCTCTGGAATTCCGAGGTGAGTTTGCGGACCTCGAGGCGGGCCGGGGACAGATCGACCGCCTTGCCCAGGGGCTCGAAGATCCCAGGCACGCGCGCTTCGAACTCCCGCTTCAGATCTCGAAGGACCGGGTCAAGATCACCCTTGTCCAGCTTGGGCGCGACCTTCACGTCGGTCGTGCCGGCAGCGCCGGAAGTACGAGCCTCGATCTCGGACTCCAGGCGGTCGACCTCTGAATAGTCGATGCGGATCTTGGCCTCAAGGTCGAACGGCATACAGGCTCCTACAAGGTGAAGGCCGCATCCGAGTCGACCGGGCCTAGCTCATCAGCCGATCGCTCAGGCAGCAGCAGTTCCAGATCGCGCAGCTTGAGCCAGGCCAGGTCCGGATACCGGTAACCCAGGCCGTGCGCCAGCCTGACCGTCATCCCCCAAGTGGGGACGGCTCCGCCTTTGTCTGAGGGTCCGGCTCCCTCGCCGGCGGTTCGTTCCACAGACGAATGAGCAGCCTCATGAGCTCGGTGGGATGGAAAGCATCCATGATGGCCTCGGCCAGTTCCATCGTGATCCCCCGCCGTTCATCTCCCGAGAACAAACTACGTCTGGCCTCTCCGCCCTTGAGCGCGATCCACAGGAGCACCTTGATGCCCTCGGCGTCCAGATCAGTCGACACCCAGCCCTCTTTTAGGAGCTCGTCGAAGCTGCGGCCCTCGTGCTCAGCCCATTCCTTCATCCCGGCGATGGTCATGCACAGGGGATAGCGATCCTCCCCCATGACGATGGCCGCCATACCCGTCGCCGTCAGAACCAGGTCCTCTTTCATGGCATCCTCCAGAGCGTGAGTGTGACCATCCAGTCGGCCGAGTCCCCGTCTTTTCGGCGGATGACCGGCAGGGGATCCGTCTTTATGCGCCAGTCGCCGGTGGTGGTGCCGTCCCTCTCCGTGAGGTACAGAGGCAGACCCTCAGCCAGGAAGGCCTCCAGGAAGGCGGCCTCGGTCTTGGTCTTGACCCGGCCGGCCACCGGTACCTCGCGCAGGCGCCCCACGCGCTCATACACGACCAGTCCGCCCGAGACGTCGGGAAGGATCTCCATCCCCGCAGGGGGCGCCGGCCGGTGCTCGGAGACCTCCTCAACGACCACCACCCGGGCGCCGTCGGTGATTTGGATCGAGGGCATGGGACCTCCAGCCCTAGAGGTTGACCTTCACGCTGTAGAAGGCGGTGGAGCGGAACACCTTGGCGATCTCGTCGAACCACACGTCTCCGCCACCCGAGCGGGCAATGCGCTCGACGTTCATCTCGTAGTACAGGCCGGGCTCGGCCTCGTCCTCCGTCATGAGAGTCGTGAAGCGCAGCGCCCCGTCGAACCTTGCATCGAGCAGGCGAAAGAAGAGGGCGGCGATGGCCAGGGCCTGCTCCTGAGTCTTGGCCCACACGTCGAGCTGCAGTCGCTGCTCATCGGCCTGGATGGCAGAGTCGGATCCCAGGGGCCCAAACCCGGCCGGCTGCACCACCGCCAGCGGATAGACCCGCTCGCGGGGTAGCCGGGTGGTCACCCGATCCTCGCAGGCGCTCACGTCCGTGAGGAAGTCGGCGATGGCATGGGCCGCGTGGGCGTGGGGCCAGCAGACGACCGGCATCTCATTCCCCCTTGCTTATCCGGGCCGATGCTCGATCACAGGCCCCAAGAAGCCTCCGCTCCACCCAGGCCAGTGACTGTTCCCAGCCGGGATAGAGGAAGGGCTGCTTCTCGCCGGAGACCACTACTCCCCACACCGGTCGTGCTCCAGGCGCCGGCCTCAGCCACAGGCGTTCCGGGTGCTTGGTGAGGTAGCTCTGGCGCTTGCCGGTGATGATGGACATGCCCCCCGGACCTTCCCGCACCGCCTTGCTGGGAGCTGCGTTCAGGCGGGCCGAGAGCTTGGGCGTGACCGGCAGCCAACCCCAGTCGTAGAGGGCCTGGTCGTAGAGGGTCTTGGCCATGTGGAAGGGCACGAAGTGAGGGACGGTGCCGTACTCCTGGTACTTCGCATACTCGACGCTGGTCCCCATAGCCACCCCGATGGTGACAGCGGTTTGTTCGATGAGCGACCAGGTGATGGAGTTGAGAAGCGTGCCCGTGTACCAAATCTTCTCCTCGGTGATGATGCGCTTCACCCGCTCTGAGACGTGCAGCCCGATGTCCCGGCAGGCCTCGGTCAGCTCCTCGCGGAAGATGGCCATGGCCCATACAAAGGCGGACGGGTCGATCCCTTGAACCTCGAGCGTGACGGGGATCTCAAGAACCGTGCTCATGTGAGAGCCCGTAGATCGACCTCCAGGTGGTGCCGGCGCCGACCGTCTTGGGGGAAGAGGATCTGGTAGGCATCCGGCTCTCCGGGCACGGCGTCCCCCTCCCGGGAGCGCACGTTGCGGATCTCGCAGCGATCGGTGACCCCGGCCCGATGCTCGAGAGCCATGCGGGCATCGATCACCACCCCGGCGCCGGCCGATAGATAGCGGCGGTTTCCTGAGACGCGCATGAAAGCGGCCGGCACATCGGCGTGAAGCAGGGTCCCGCTGCTCTCTCTGGGTTCTGCGTTTACGGTCTCCTCGGGGACCGCATAGATATCCACGACCAGATCGAACATCACA
>JAFGIH010000820.1 GCA_016929985.1 Thermoleophilia bacterium
CACACCGGCGACTTCACCTGTTTCGACGGCCGATGGCTCAGCTCTCCCACCGGAGAGCAGCCCCCGTTTCTCGCTCGCCGAGAAAGGTAGGCGGCAATGACATCCGGCACAATCGCCACCGCGCCCTCACTTGAAGAGGCGCGGGGGCTCAGCGCTAGCTATAACGTCATCCCGGTCTCGCACAGCTTCTTTGACGACACCGAGACCCCGGTCTCGGCCTTTCTGAAGTTGCGCCAGGCCGCCGGTTGCTTCCTGTTGGAGAGCGCCGAGCAGGGTCTGCAGTTGGGGCGTTACTCCTTCCTGGGCATCAAGGCCTGGGAGAGCGTGCGGTTGCACGGCACCACGGTGACCATCCGGCGCGGCGGGGTCGACACCGACCATGATCTGGCCGCACTTGGGCTTGATCCCTTCGCCTTCATGGCCAAGCACCTCGAGGGCTACAGGGGACCGTCGCTGCCGGGGCTGCCGCCCTTCGTGGGCGGGGCCGTGGGCTACTTCGGCTACGACTGCATCCGCCACGTGGAGCGTCTGCCACACGCCCCGGCGGACGATATGGGACTGCCGGACATGGCCTTCCTGCTCACCGACGTCATCGTGGTGTTCGACCATCTGCGGCACACCATCATCCTGCTCACCAACATCTTCCTCGACGAAGAGCCCGATCTGGACACGGCCTACACGGCCGCGGTCCGGCGCCTGGTGGAGGTCAAGGCCCGGCTGCGCTCCTCCATCCCGCCGCCGAAATGGAGCCTCGACCGCGATCGCGCCCAGGCCAAGCAGCGAGACGTGGCCGTACGTTCCAACTTCGAGAAAGAGCGGTACCTGGCCGCCGTCGAGCGCATCCGCGAGTACATCTACGCGGGCGACGCCTTCCAGGTCGTTCTGTCCCAGCGTTTCGAACGGCCCATCGACGTGAGCGGCTTCTCCATCTACCGCGGGCTGCGGGCCGTCAATCCCAGTCCGTACATGTACTACATCTCGTTCCGCGACTTCGAGGTGGTGGGCTCCAGCCCGGAGGCGCTGGTGACTGTCAGCGGCCGCCGGGCCGAGACCCGGCCAATCGCCGGCACGCGGCCCCGCGGAGCCACCCCCGCCGCCGATGCCGCGCTGGCGGAAGAGATGCTGGCCGACGAGAAAGAACGGGCGGAGCACCTCATGCTGGTCGATCTGGGTCGGAACGATCTGGGCCGGGTGTGCCGGGCCGGAACGGTCAGAACCCAGGAGTTCATGGAGGTGGAGCGTTACAGCCACGTGATGCACATGGTGTCGTCGGTGGTGGGCGAACTGAAGGAGGGCGTGGTCGCGGCCGACGCGCTTCGGGCCGTGTTCCCCGCGGGGACGGTGTCTGGTGCGCCCAAGGTGCGGGCCATGGAGATCATCGACGAGTTGGAGCCCACCCGGCGCGGTCCCTATGCGGGAGCCATCGGCTACCTGAGCTACTCGGGCGACCAAGACTCCTGCATCTACATCCGCACGATGCTGGTGCGAGACGGCAAGGCCTACGTCCAGGCCGGGGGAGGCATCGTGGCCGACTCGGTGCCCGAACGCGAATTCCAAGAGACTGAGAACAAGGCTCGGGCCCTTTTCCGAGCTATCGAACTGGCGACCGCTCAAGAGGAATGGGAGTAGGTCATGATGATGGCCACAACACAAGAGAGGATCAAACGCGAACAGCGTTATGCCGTCGGTCAGGACTCGGCGGGCTACCCGTCGCCGGGCCTGAGCGACGTGCGCGTGCTGGTGATAGACAACTACGATTCGTTCACCTACAACCTGGTGCAGTACTTGGGGGAGATCTCCGGGACGACCATCAAAGTGTTCCGCAATGACGAGATCTCGGTGGATGACATACGTAGGGAGGAGCCCACTCACCTGGTCATCTCACCGGGGCCCTGCACGCCCGACGAGGCCGGCATCAGCCTGGCGGCGGCGGCTGCGTTGGCGGGCGAGGTTCCCGTCCTCGGCGTCTGTCTGGGACACCAATCCATCGGACAGGCATACGGAGGCAAGGTGATAAGGGGCGTGGCGCCGGTGCACGGCAAGACCTCGCTCATCCACCACGACTGCAAGACCATCTATGCCGGACTGCCCCAGCCCTTCGTGGCCACGCGCTATCACTCGCTGGTGCTCGACCGGTCGCTGCCGGCCGAGCTGGAGATATCGGCCTGGACCCAGGACGGCGTGATCATGGGGGTGCGTCACAAAGAACTGGCGGTGGAAGGAGTGCAGTTCCACCCCGAGAGCCTGTTGACGGCCGTCGGCAAGGACCTGCTGCGCAACTTCCTGAGCCACCGGGGGGCGCGGCGATGAGCGCCGTAGCCGACATCTCGGTCCCGACCGGCCTACCTCTGACCTTCGCCGACACTCTCGGCAGGTTGGCGGAGGGGCAGGACCTCTCTCGGTCGCAGGCGGCGTGGGCTCTCTCGCAGATAGTCGACGGCGAGGCCGGCGACGCGGAGGCGGCCGCCTTCCTCATGGCCCTGCGGGTCAAGGGCGAGACTGCTGACGAGATAGCCGGACTGCTGGAGACCATGCGCCGGCTGGCCGTGCCGGTGGAGACCTCCTGCCAGGGCGCCCTCGTGGATATCGTGGGCACCGGAGGCGACCGGTTGGGCACCTTCAACATCTCCACCACCGCCGCCTTCGTAGCGGCCGGGGCGGGGGTGAAGGTGGCCAAACACGGCAATCGTGCCGCGAGCTCACGCTGCGGCGCGGCGGATGTCATGGAGGCTCTGGGCATCCGCATCGATCTCACGCCCACGGAGGTGGCAGCCTGCATCGACCGAGTGGGCATCGGCTTCATGTTGGCCTCGCTGCACCATCCGGCGATGGGTCGGGTGGGCGCGGTGCGCCGGGCTCTGGGTGTCCGCACCGTGTTCAACTTCCTCGGACCTCTCACCAATCCGGCCGGAGTTCGGCGGCAGCTCTTGGGTGTCAGTGCACCGGACTACCTCGAGGTGATCGCGGGCGCCCTTGCCCGCGTGGGCTGCGAACGCGCGCTCGTGGTGAGCGGTTATGGCGGCATGGACGAGTTGTCGGTCGCCGGACCGAGCACGGTGGTGGAAGTTCGGTACGGTGCAGCCGCGACTCCCTACATGATGGGACCGGCCGACTTCGGTCTCGAGCGGTATGACCAAGATGAGCTCGACGGGGGAGGGCCGGAAGAGAACGCGGTAATCACCCGGGCGGTGCTGGCCGGCGCCGCCGGAGGTCCGCGCGAGGTCGTGTTGCTGAACGCCGCCGCGGCTCTGTATGTGGCAGGAGCCTGTGCGTCGATCAGAGAGGGTGTGACGCTCGCTCGTGAGTCGATAGACTCGGGGCGCGCGGCGCGAGTCCTACAGGAGATGGTCGCCGTGACCAACGAAATAGCCAGCGGGCGGCCGTGAGCGGAGGGAGCGACTCGGGCGTGCCGGGCGCCGCAGCGACCGGCGCCCACGGACAGGCTGCCGATGTCGGCGCTGGTGCCGCCGCCAGCGCCACCTATCTGGACCGCATCGTCCCGGCCGTCATCGCTCGCCTCGATGAGCGGAAGCGCCGCCTACCCGAAGCCGAGCTGGCGGCCCTGGCCGGGCCGGGCGCACGGCCGTCCTTCGCCGCGGCCGTCGCTGCGCCCGGGGTGTCACTCATCGCCGAGGTGAAGCGGGCCTCGCCCAGCAAAGGAGCCATCCGGCCCGACCTGGATGTCGGCGAGGTCGTGAGGGCCTACGAAGCGAACGGCGCTCGGGCTGTGTCGGTGCTCACCGAGCAGGACCACTTCCAGGGCAGTCTCGACGACCTGAGGGCCGCGGCGGTGGCCACTCGCCTGCCCCTGCTGCGCAAGGACTTCATCATCGACCCGTACCAGATCCACGAGGCCCGGGCCTTCGGGGCTTCGGCGGTGCTCCTCATCGCCGCTCTTCTTCCCGACGACCGCCTGCGGACCCTCGCAGGGCTGGCTTTCGACCTGGGTCTGGACGTACTGTTAGAGGTGCACGACGTCACCGAGATGGCTCGGGCGCTTTCTCTCGAGAGGGTGGTCATCGGGGTGAACAACCGCGACCTGCGTACCTTCACGGTGTCGCTGGAGACCACGGTCGGACTGGCCGGCATGGTGCCGGGGAACAGGCTGTTGGTGGGTGAGAGCGGCATAGCCGGGCATGGCGACGTGCAGACGCTCGCCGCGTTCGGAGTGGATGCGGTGCTGGTGGGGGAGAGCCTCCTGCGGGAGACCGACGTCGGAGCGGCGGTCCGTGGGCTGATGGTTCCCGTGCCGGGGGTGTCGCAGAGACGGCCGGACATGACTGAGCGAAGGGAGGGCGGATGATCAAGTCATTGCTGCTGGCGGTGGATTCGTCGGCTCATGCGCGTTCGGCGCTGGAGCATGCGGTCGAGGTCGCCGCGGCATACCAGGCGCGGGTGACGGGTCTCTATGTGCTCGACATCCGCTACCTGGAGATGCCTCCCTATCTCGACTACTCGTATGCCTTCGAGGCAGTGCCTCCCACGCTTGCTCCGCTGGATGTGATGGACAAGTTCAAGGTGAAGAGCGAGCGTATCCTGAGCGATGTCCGCGAGGTGGTGCAGCGGGCCGGGCTTGAGGTGGAGACGCGCACCGAAGAAGGCGTCCCGGGGCAGGTCATCGCCGATGTCGGCGATACTCACGACCTCGTGGTGATGGGCAAGCGCGGAGAGCACGCCAAGTGGGGACGCGATCTGCTGGGGTCGACCGCTGAGGCGGTGGTCCGCGTCTCGGCATCGCCCGTTCTTCTGACGGAGGAGGCGGCGCGGCCCGTCAAGAAGGCTCTCGTGCTGTTCGATGGCAGCCATCCCGCCAAACGGGGTCTCAAGCTCGCCTGCGACATAGCCGAGCGCGGTGGGGTCAGCCTTAGAGTGCTCACCGTCGACGACGATGAGCAAAGAGGCCGGGAGACTTTGGACGACGCCAGGGCGTATCTCGAGCCGCTCGGGGTGGAGGCCGGCTACTCAGTGTTGCCGGGCCGGCCGGCCAAGGCGGCCGCGGCCTCTCTCGCTGAAGAGCCGGCAGACCTCGTGATATTGGGCATGCGCGGCTATTCGTCACTGCGCAAGCTGATCCTTGGCCGGACGGCCGAGCTGGTCATGCGTTCGATCGAACTCCCGGTGCTGATGGTGCCTTGAGATCGCGTGACCTGACAACCACCCACGCCGCTGCGCCGTGCCCCTCGTGGCGCCGGGAGGACCTTCCTCCGGGGCCTGTACTCAAGATCTGCGGCCTGACCCGCCTCGAGGATGTGCTGCTGGCTTGGGACCTCGGGGTGTGGGCGACGGGGTTCGTGTTCGCGCCGAGCCCGCGCC
>JAFGIH010000821.1 GCA_016929985.1 Thermoleophilia bacterium
CCCCGATATCGACCACCTGATCGTGTATCCGCGCACCTACCCGCTTGCGGAGCTCGGCATCCGGTCGCTCTCCCACCTTGGTGAGGTCGGAGCGGAAACGCGCATGTTCGACGATCCATCACGGCTCATGGGAGTCCGGGAGTACGTTCCCGGTGACAGCCTTCGCCGCATCCACTGGAAGGCCAGCGCACGCAGCCGGGCGCTCCAGCTGAAGCTCTTCGAATACACCACCGATCACAAGGTGGCCGTCTTCTTGGCCGTCGACACCTTTAGCGAGCAGTCGCCCGACGACTTCGAACTCGGTGTCAGCACGGCCGCTTCCGTGGCCCGCCATTTCCTCGAGCAAGACGTGCAGACCGGGCTCTTTGTCAACACCAGGCTTGCCGACACCGGCCACCCGGCACGCATCGCGGCCGGCAACGGCAATGCTCAACTCATGCTGTGCCTGGAGACGCTGGCCAAGACCACGGCGGACATCGGGTTACCCTTTGTGGATTTCTTCGACCAAGAACGGGGCGCTCTGGGATTCGGCGGCGCCTTGATCTTCGTGGTGGGAGAGGTATCAGAGCCGATCGGGCTTCTGACGGCAGACCTCGCAAGATCGGGGCGGCGCGTTCTGGGATTTCACGTCGGCGGGTGTGACGTGGACGACACGCCGGGCGTGGCCGCTGGGCCGAGCGAAGAGACTGGGCCCGCGCCGACAGGCGGCGCTCACTCGCCCGGCATACGCTGGCGCCGTGTGGAGCGACCCGCGCCGTCCGTACACGACGAAGCGGTCGCGGTCGCCTGATGACCGGAGCGACCGTCCAGTCACGTTCCCGTGTCTCGTATGTGGTCGCGGTCGCAGCCGTCGCGGGCCTCGAGGCGATCTGGCTTTACGCGCTGCTGCACACTCTGAGCGAAGGGACGAGGGTCTACGTCCCAGCGTCTCTGCTGCTCGTGTTGTACCTGGCCTCCTTCGTCGTAGCCCTGGCGATGAAGGTGGCACGCCGGTCCGTCCGCACGACCAAAGTGATCTCGTGGCTCGTCTGGCCGCCCGCTACCTTCTTGGCCCTCCTGGCACTACTCGATCGCAGCGGGGGCATCAGCGACTACCTCGGGGCGGCGATGCTCATCGTCGTCGCCGCCGCCGTACTCTGGCCGCTCGGCGCCCGCCTGGGGACAGGTCGCATGACCTACGAGACGGTCGTGACGGAATTCCAGCTGGGGCTCGCGGCCTTGGCCGCATCGCTCCTGCTGGGTTACCTGGCCGGCGTGGACCAACCGTCTGCAGTCCCCCTCGCGGTGGCGTTCGTAGGTCTCGGCCTTGTAGGTGTGGCCGCGACCCGATCGGACGACGGAGACGGGCCCACGTTCTTGCGGCAAGGCGGCACATGGTGGGGAATGGTTCTCGTGAGCGTGGCTCTCGTGCTCATTCTCGGACTCATCGCGGGATTCCTCTTCACCCCCGAATTGATGCAGTACGTGGGCCGCGGCATCCGCGCTCTGTGGGGACTCGTCGAACGGCTGTTGGACGCCATCGCCGGGCTCTTCTCATCATCCGGCGGGGCGGAGATGCCACCTCCTCCGATCGCGGAGATGCCGGTTCCGCAGGAGGAGCAGCAAGGTTTCTCGTGGGGGATCCCTGAATGGCTTCGCTATCCCCTGCGCATCGCATACGGGGTGTTCGCCGGCGGCCTCGCCCTGCTCGCCGCCTGGCGCATCGCTTCGCAGTTCTTTGACTGGATCCGGCGCAAGACGGGCAACGGCGGGGTGGAATTCGAGTCACTGCCGGGAGCGTTCCGGGTAGATCTCAGGAGGATACTGCGACGCATACTCGCCTGGGTGAGCGCCCTTTCGCCCTTTGGCAAGATCCGCCGACGGCCGGCGGATGAACTGCCGGGGACGGCCTCTGTACGCCGTCTCTACGCCGACATGCTACGCTGGGGCGCGGAGTCGGGGTTCCCGCGCTTGTCGTGCCAGACTCCTTCTGAATATCAGCAGGTGCTTTGCGCGGCGCTCCCAGCTCACCAGACAGACGTGGCTTCTATCACCGAAGGCTACGTGAGAGCCAAGTACGCGGGGCGACCACCGACAGAGGCGGAGTTGGACCGGCTCAAAGAGAGCTGGCGCAGACTAAAACACAGAAGATCGTGAAGGCGGGCATGGACAGACTCTCCGACGAAGAGGCGCAGCAGGTCAAGGCGGTCACCGACCGTGTCATGGCCAACGTCGGCGACGTGATGGTGGGCAAACGGGAAGTCGCCGAACTCATGTTGGTCGCGCTTCTCTGTGAGGGCAACGTGCTTGTGGAGGACGTTCCCGGAGTGGGCAAGACGGTGCTCGCCCGCGCGCTGGCGAAGTCACTCGGCTGTGATTTTAGACGCATCCAGTGCACGCCCGATCTGCTCCCCTCCGATGTGACCGGCGTCGAAATCTACGACCAGGTGGCGGGCTCTTTCGAATTCCGGCCCGGCCCCATCGTCGCGAACATCGTGCTGGTAGACGAGATCAACCGTGCCACC
>JAFGIH010000092.1 GCA_016929985.1 Thermoleophilia bacterium
CCGATGCGCTTCTGGTTCATGCGCTGCACGAACTCCTCGCCGTAGAGCGAGTGGAGCTCCTGGGTGGAGAAGGGATAGGTGGTCACGTCGAAGGCCGCTCGGGCAATGACCTGGCCGCCGGGAACATCCAGGTTGCCGGTGATGGACCAGAGATGGGTGATCGCCTGGCCTATGGTCGTGCCCGAAGGCCCCATGTCGATGGGCACGCCCCATTGGATGGCGGCCGGTTTGGCGTTGGCGTAGAGACGGGCGGCGGCCGCGATGTCCTCGGCCGGCACCCAGGTGATGGCCGAGACCCGGTCGAGCGGGTACTCGGCCGCCCGCGCCTTCAGCTCCTCGAAGCCGCTGCACCACTTCTCGACGAACTCCTTGTCGTAGAGACCCTCGGAGATGATGACGTTCAGCATCCCCAGAGCCAGAGCGGCGTCGGTGCCGGGCCGGAGTTGAAGGAACTTCTCGGCCCGCGAGGCGAACCAGGTCCAGCGCGGATCGATGACCACCAGCTTGGAGCCCCGCTTCATGCAGTCCGTCACCCAGTGCCCGTAGAAGCCGTCCTGGCAGCCGGCGGCCGGGTTCTGCGCCCAGACGACGATCAGTTCCGGCACCTGGTACTCGGGGTCGGCCATGCCGTCAGGGACGAACTGGCCCGCGTCGAGCACCGCGTAGTCGCCGTGGGTGAACATCATGGCGGCCAGGCGGGGCGTGTAGCAGGAGTGGCCGGCCAGCCCCAGTTGTACCCAGTTGGGGCTGCCGAAGGAGTAACAAAGGAAGGAGATGGGACCGCCCACGTCGCGTCCGGTGCCTTGTGCGAAGATGACAGCCTCGGCGCCGTACTTCTGCTTGATCTCGTTGAAACGCGCCTCCACCGTGTCGAGGGCCTCATCCCAGCTGATGGGCTCGAACCTACCCTCGCCGCGCTCGCCCACTCTCTTCAGGGGACGGGTGAAGCGCTCCGGGTGATAGACGTACTGAGTGAGGGCGAGGGCCCGCGGACAGAGCCGTCCCTGGTTGTAGGGATGGCCTTCGTCCCCCTCCACCTTGACCAGGCGACCGTCCTTGACGTACAGCTCTATGCCGCAACCGCCGTGACAGCCGGGGCCCGGAGACCACGCGGTCGACCTCACCATTCGATCATATTTCACAGGAAGACCTCCTTGGGCGATGCGCTCACGTAGAGTATTTGCAGGCATTTCCTGTCTCTTTTCGCCCCATCCACTCTACCTCACGCCATCGGTTTGCTCAACACGGTCGATGATGGACCGGCCTGGATACCAAAGCCCAGTCCCCGGTATAATGTCTATCTATATGCATGCGGCCGCCAGACCGCGTTATCGATTGATCACCGCAGATAGGGAGGCGTGAGAGTGGCAACCCGCTATGAACACCTGTTCTCGCCGACGAACATCGGCAAGGTGCAGCTAAAGAACCGCATCGTCAAGACCGCGGCGCAGACGTATTTCTTCGAGTCCGGCGAGAACCGCGTGGGCACTCTGGCGAAGGCCTTCTACGGCGCCGTCGCCAAAGGTGGGGCTGGCTTGATCATCACCGAGACCCCGGCCATGGAATGGCCGCTGCTCGAAGAAGGCGACCGCCGCTTCCGCATCGACGACGACAAGTACATCAAGAATCTTTCTGAGCTGTCGGCAGAGGTCCACAAGTACGGTGTGCCCATCTTCTCGCAGCTCTACCACCGCGGTCCCTGGAGCGGCATCTACGCCCTTATCGCCGAGCCGTGCGCTGCCTCCGCGGTGACTTACCCGTCGCCGTTCGACGTGCACGATGAGAAGCCGCCGCACGTCCTCACCATAGACGAGATCGAGGAACTGGTCGACCGGTTCGCGTCGGGCACCGCCCGTCTGCAGGCCGCCGGTTGGGACGGCATCGAGATCAACGCCGCCGCCGACCACTTGTTCCACGGCTTCCTCTCCCGCTTCTGGAACAAGCGCGACGACGAGTACGGGCCGCAAAGCATGGAGAACCGCACCCGTTTCATCGTGAACGTCATCAAGGAGATCAAGCGGCGTTGCGGCCAGGACTTCCCGGTGCAGATACTCATGAACGCCATCGAGGTCGGACTGCCCGGCGACGAGGCTCTCAGCATCGAAGAGGCTAAGCAGATCGCCAAGATCTACGAGTCGATCGGGGTCGATTCGCTGCACGTACGCTCCCACTGGGCCGGCATGCACCAGGGTTCGTACAACCAGGAGAACATGTTCTACCCCGAGCCCCACATCCCCCTCAGCGAGTTCCCCAAGGAGCTCGACTGGAGCCATCACGGAGCGCTGGCTCAGGTGCCGCTGGCCCCGATCATCAAGTCGGTGGTGAATATCCCGATCATGACCGTGGGTCTCATCGACGCCGACTCGGGCGACGAGATCATCCGCACCGGCAAGGCCGACCTCATCGGTATCAACCGCCGCTTCTTCGCCGACTCCAACTGGGCCAACAAGGTCCGTGAAGGCCGCGAGGAAGACATCCAGCCCTGCACGCACTGCGGTACCTGCAACACCAACTACAACAAGGCGCGGTACTGCCGCATCAACGCCTGCTTCGGTAGCGAATCGTACGAGATGGAGCCACCGGCTGAGAAGAAGAAGAAGGTCGTCGTGGTCGGCGGCGGACCGGCCGGTATGCAGACCGCCCGGGTGGCGGCCGCTCGCGGACATGACGTGACCCTGTACGAAGACGGCGGGTATCTGGGCGGCGCCGTGGCGCTCGCTGCTATGGTCAAGGGCTTCGACATCGAGGAGCTGCCCAAGTTCCTCAAGTTCTTCCGCACTCAGGTCAAGAAG
>JAFGIH010000822.1 GCA_016929985.1 Thermoleophilia bacterium
AGCCTGAAGAGGATGAACCACCAGGGGTTCGTGGTCGACACGAACAAGCTGGAGGCCACCGCGTACAGAGCCACGCCGGCCACGATGACGGGCTTGCGCCCGATGGAATCGCTCAGCCTGCCCAGGGGCGCCGAGAACACGAACGTGCCCACGTAGTAGGCGGCGGCGACGACGCCGATCAGCCAGACCGAGGCATGAGCCTGCTCCTGCAAGAAGACCGGCAGGTAGGGCAGGATGGCCCCGAAGCCCGACCAGACGACGAAGCCGGCCGCGCAGACAATACCCAGTTGGAACCACTGGGTCCGTTCGGGACCGTGCTTGTATTCACTTGTCTCCGCAGTGTTCATGTGGGAACTTTGCATACGAACCAACAGACTCGGGGCGCGCGAAGCGCAGCCGTTCAGGCTACCACGTCACGGACCGCCGTGGCGGTGTGGGAGGAGACATGTCGGAGCATCCGGGGCGGGAGTTCCAGGAAGAGACTTCCTATCGCAGGGACTCCATGGAAGAGCACGATCTCGATTGGCGCAGCAAGCCACCCATCTACAAATTCTACAGCCATGCCCCTGTGATCGGACTACCCGACCCCGCGCCCAGTCTGGACGAGTACCCGGGACCGGATATCTACACGTGTGTCTCCCGCCGCCGCAGCGTGCGCTCCTTCGGGGCGACTCCTCTGTCGCTGCTCGAGCTCTCGCGGCTGTTGTGGGCGTCAGGCGGCATCACGACCTCATACATCACCCCTCACGGGCAGGACTTCTATCGCGCCGCGCCCACGGCCGGCGCGCTCTACCCCATCGAGACCTACGTGTTGGTCAACAGGGTCGAGGGCCTGGAGCCGGGCCTCTATCACTACCGGGTCGCGGGAGTGGACATACTGGAACGGCCCATCACCGAGGGGAGTCACGCCCTCGAGCAGCTCAAGACGGGCGATCTGAGAGCCGACATCTCAGCCGCTGCGCTCGACCAGTTGATGTGCGCCAAGGCCGCCGCGGTCTTCATCTGGACGGCCGTCTTCGCCCGCTCCACCTGGAAGTATCGGGAACGCGCTTATCGCTACGTCTACCTGGACGCGGGCCACATGGCCGCTCAGCTCTCCCTGGCTGCGGTCGCTCAGGGGCTGGGCAGCTGCCCCATCGCCGCCTTCTACGACAACGAGGTCAATGAACTCGTTGGTGTCGACGGCGAATCGGAGGGGATCGTCTACATGACGGCCATCGGCCGGCCCAGCCGCCCGTTCGGCACCAAGGAGGATGTGCGCCACACCGGTCGGCCGAAGGAGTAGCCCGGCGGTTAAGGTCAGATCTCGGCTGAACGGCATTTACTGACGTATTCGGCATCCGGGTCGTGGGCGTAGCCGATTCTTGCCGCATCGGAAAGTCGTCGTTGGCCTATTGACTTTTACCGACATCGTCTGTCACATTCTTCCGCATGGGCTCGCGACCACGGGAGCGTGCTTTGGCCTTCGACTTGGACGCCATCGACCGCCATGTCCTGGTCCTTCTCAAAGAGGACGGTCGTATGCCCTCCTCGGAGATCGCACGCCGCATGAGTGGCATCTCGGAACGCGCCGTCCGATATCGCATCGACCGCTTGAAGAAGTCCGGCGTGCTGCGCATCGCGGCTGTCCTCGACCCCCTCGCCCTCGGCTACACCAGCATCGGAGACGTGATGATAGACGTCGCACCCGGACGTCTCCAGGAGGTGGCCGCCGAGCTGGTGCAGATCGACCAGGTGAGCTACGTGGCGGGTGCGGTGGGCGACGGGAACTTGAACGCCACGGTGTACGCCCGCGACAACGAGGAACTCGCGCGCGTGATCGAAGAGATCATCGGAAGGATCCCGGGCGTGACGCGGGTGCGTTCCATCGTCGTCCCGTGGAGGCTCAAGGAGGAGTGCGACTGGCGTGTTCCGGCGGACTCCGCCGAGGAGGGAGCGCCGATGACATGACACTCCGGGGGGCACGCAGTCGGGTGGCTGGCGTGTAAGAACTGTGGTGCAGTGTTTCGTGTACCGAGTCTTTAGGAGTGGCCATGCAAGGGGATGGTGAGATCACATTCGCACGAAAGGCCAGCGGCCTCGTGCGCGGGCTTAGCATGTGGGACGCTTTCGGCGTCGGCTTCATGAACCAGGGCCTCACCCCCAGCATCTGGGTGATGGTGAGCCTGGGTCTGGGTGTATATCTGGGTGGCAACCTCATCATCGCAACGATCATCTCCCTGGTACTGGCGGGAATCGGCTTTCCGCTCGTCTGGGGTATCTTGGGCGGTTCGATGCCCCGGTCGGGCGGCGAGTACATCTACAACTCGCGCATCCTGCATCCCCTGATCGGCATCGGGGAATCCTTCGGCAACGCGTTCATCTGGCTCATGTGGATCTACGTTCTTGCCCCGTGGATGGCCGATCCGGGGTGTGTCATGCTCGCCGACTTCATGGGTTGGGAGTGGCTCTACAACGGGGAGACCGAGCAGTTCTTAGGCGGCCTCTCTTACACGTGGGGCTCGTTCGTCATCGCCACGCTTGCGAGCGTCATCGCCTTCCTGTTCGTGGTGTTCGGCATCAAGGTGTTCGCCCGCGTACAGAAGGTGGTCATGGGCCTCGGCCTGATCGGCGCCCTTATCATCGTGATCGTGCTGCTCTCGTACGACAAGCAGGACTTCGTCGCGGCGTGGAACACCATGGCGGCTGAGAACAGCTCACTGAACTACACGGACTTCGTAGGTGCCGTGTCCGCTGCCGCGGGCACAGACATGCCGACAACCTGGAACTGGTACGACACCTTCGGAGTGATGGTGGCAGGCTCGTGGCTGTTCGCCTACTCGTACTGCATCACGTTCATCGCGGGTGAGGTGAAACGGCCCGACAAGAGCATCATCCTCGGCAACCTTTTCGCCATCATCCTGCCAGCCATCTTCATGATCCTGACCGCCGTCGGGCTCTACAGGCTGGTCGACTTCAACTTCCTCTCCGCCTCTGCCTGGCTCGACAACGCGGGCACGGACGCCATCGAGGGCTACGCGATGCCCTTCGCCCCGAACTTCGTGGGACTGGCCGCGGTGGTGATGCACAACAAGGTCCTGCTGTTCTTCATGGCCTTCTCGTTCCTGATGTTCACCCTCTGGTGGGTGTCCCTCTCCTACCTCGCCTTCCCGCGCATCATCTTCGCGTGGGGCATGGACCGCATGGGGCCCAAGTGGTTCACGGACGTGAACGCGCGCTTCGCATCTCCGATCAAGAACTACATTCTGGGCTTCTTCCTGGCTGAGATCCTGATCGCCCTGTACACCTTCTACCTCCCCTTCGCCGAGCAGGGCCTCTCGGTGACCGCGCTTGAGATCTTCTCGGTGTTCGGGGTGACGGCCATCGCCGCCGCCCTCTTCCCGTTCTCCAAGCGGGCCAAGGGCATCTGGGAAGCATCGCCGTATCGCAGGTGGAACCTCTTGGGAGTGCCGGTGGTGGTCTTGGGAGCCGTCGTCAACATCACATACCTGGTGATCCTCGCCGTATTCTTCTTCTTCCAGGAGACCAGGCTCGAGGACTTCACCTGGCTCACAGGCGGACTCATCCTCGCGACGTGGGCACTGGGTCTCTGCTGGTACTTCTTCTGGAGTTGGCGCGCCAAGAAGACGGCGGGAGTCAATACCGGCATGCTCACCACAGAGCTACCGCCGGACTGATCGCCGACCGCATTTCGGCGGTCCTGGCGTCATGCCGGGCCGCCAGAAACGGGAACGCCGCCGCGCGGGCGGCGGCGTTCCCTTGATGATATGGCCGTCCGAGCACCCGCTACGCGGGCCGCGGACGGGCCAGGAAGGAGTGATAGGTGCTTAAACTGTTCTATGTGACTGATATCCACGGATCGAACGTCTGCTACCGCAAGTTCCTGAACGCGCTCCCCATCTACGGGGTCGATGTGGCGGTGCTGAACGGCGACCTCCTCGGCAAGGTGCTTGTCCCTCTGGTTGAGAAGGCCGGCGGAGGGCGCGAGTGCCACCTCATGGGCCAGTACACCGAGATGACCACGGCCGACGAGATCTCTGCGACCAAGAAGACTATCGAGAACGCCGGCTACTACTGGGTCGAGCAGACCCGCGAGGAGTACGAGGCGACCAAGAGCGACCCCGCCGCCGTCGATGCCCTGTTCAAGAAGCGGGCCGTCGACCGCATCGAAGAATGGTTGGCCCTCGCCGACGAGCGGCTGGCGGGCAAGAACCACACGGTCTACATCTGCCCCGGCAACGATGACTGGTGGGAGATCGACGACATGATCCTCCAGTCCAAGACTCTGCGCCCCTGCGACAACAGGGTGGTGGAGTTCGCGGATTACCGGATGGTCTCCTCGTCACGCTCGAATCCCACTCCCTGGGACACACCTCGGGAGGAGCCCGAGGACGAGCTGGCCGCCCATCTGGAGCAGCTTTGCCGCAAGGTCGGCACATCCCCCAAGGACTTCGAGAACGTCATCTTCAACTTCCACGTGCCGCCGTACGGCTACTCACTCGACCTCTGCCCGAAGCTCGACGCCAACATGCGCATGGCCGCCGAGGAGAAGATCCACGCCGGCAGCGTGGGCGCCAAGCAGGTCATCGAGAAGTACCAGCCCCTCCTCGGCCTGCACGGCCACATCCACGAGTCGCGCGGCGCCCAGAAGGCGGGCCGCACCCTCATGATCAACCCGGGGAGCGAGTACTCCGAGGGCATCCTCAAGGGCGTGATGGTCATGCTGGAGAAGAAGAAGGTCAAGGACTACGTGTTCACAACGGGCTAGACAGGGACGGTCAGACCATGCCCAAGCCATTCATACTTCCCAAAGACATCCCCATGGACCGGTACCCCAAGCCGGAGGTCTTTCTGAGCGAAGGGAGACGTATCGTCGACGCCGCGCGACAGGCCGGTCTGGCTATGCGGGTGATGGGGCCGCTGGCCCTCCACTATTACTTCCCAGACCACGTCGACCTCTACGCACGGCTGGAGCGCCTGGGCGACCGCTACTTCACCGACATCGACTTCGTGGCCGATGGCAAGAGCGGCGGTAAGCTGAAAGGCCTCATGGAGAAGCTCGGCTACGAATGCGACGTGAACACCCTGATGACCACCGGTAAGACCCGCCAGATCTACTACGGTGGCGCCGTGCCCATGATCGACGTGTTCCTCGACAAGCTCGACTACTGTCATGAGGTCGACTTCAAGAACCGTCTGGGGTTCGACGACTACTCCATATCCCTCACCGACATCGCTCTGCAGAAGCTCCAGATATGGGAGATCAACGACAAAGACCTCAAAGACCTGGAGTTCCTCATGACAGTCTCGACCATCGGGGAAGACGACGCCCACAAGATCAACCGCGGCTACATCGCCCGGCGGCTCGCCGACGACTGGGGCTTTTGGTACACGGCGACCACCAACCTGGGACGGGTCAAGGCCCACGTGGACGGCGTGGCGGCGTTTGACAACGCGCAGAAGGCCCACATCAAGGCACGCTGTGAAGAGGTCTTGGCCCGCATAGAGGCTGAGCCAAAAACCAAGGGCTGGCAGAAGCGGGCCAAGAAGGGCACCGAGAAGATCTGGTACAACCAGAACTTCAGCGACTGGTAGACTCGCTAGAATCGACCTCGTCTACCGCGCGTACCGCAAGGTGAGGGCATGAGAAAGAAATGGTTGTGGCCGGCTGCTGCCGTCCTACTCGTCCTGGTCCTGTCCGGGACCTCGTGCGTGGATGTTTCGTGCACGGTGTGGGAGTCAGGACAGAGCGGACAGCCGGCGACGACCGCCAGGTCCTCGACCACCTACGGGGGAAGCTACACACCCACATCGCGCTCGACCACGACGTTGAGTACAACCACGACGTCCTCGACCACCACTTCGTCGACGACTACGACTCTC
>JAFGIH010000093.1 GCA_016929985.1 Thermoleophilia bacterium
CCCGGCCGGGAGGTGGAGGCTGCGAACTCCACCGCGAACGCCGTCGAGCGAGTGGCGTCGTCGAACGAGCCCTGGGCGGCCATCGGCAACCGGCTGGCCGCCGAGAAGTACGGCTGCATCATCCTCCAGGCCGATATCGAAGACCACGGCGACAACGAGACACGCTTCATCTTCCTGGCCCGGCAGCGGGAACGTCAGGATTGGTTCGAGCCCTACAAGACCTCGGTTGTCTGCGAGATCGCCAAGGACCAGCCCGGGGCCCTTCTGCTGATCCTGCAGGAATTCGCCTTCCGGCACATCAACCTCACCAAGATCGAGTCGCGTCCCTCGAAACGCCGACTGGGCGACTACATCTTCATCGTGGACATGGAGGGCAAGGTAGACGACACGCCCATTGCCGACGCCATGCGCTGCCTGACATGCAAACTGCCTCGGCTCACGGTCTTGGGCAGCTATCCCGTGGGCCGGCCTTTGAACCGATGACCGGCCCGGACGACAACCGCATCGGCTCGAGGAGCGTCCTGTGCTAGACATCAGACTTATCCGCAACGACCCCGACGTGGTCCGCGCCGCGCTACACCGCCGTGGCGCTCATGCCGAGGCCGCGCTCGACAAGCTCCTTGGACTGGACCGCTCGCGGCGGGAGATCCTCGTGGCGGTGGAGGAGCGGCGGGCCTTGCGTAACGCGGTGAGCGAGGAGATCGCCCGTCTGAAGCTTGACAAGGCAGACGCCACCGACAAGATCGCCGCCATGCGCGAAGTGGGCGACGAGATCAAGCGGCTGGAAACGGAGCTCAAGGCCGTGGAGGCTGCGCTGGAGGAGGAGTTGCTGCAAGTGCCCAACCTCCCCGATGCCACTGCTCCCGACGGCGGCGAAAACGACTCGGTGGTCATGTACCACCGGGGTACTCCCCGCAGCTTCGACTTCGAGCCGCTGGACCACCTCGACTTGGCGGCGCCGCACGACCTCATCGACATGGAGCGGGGAGCGCGCACCTCGGGGAGCCGCTTCGCTTATGTGAAGGGCGACTTGGTCTTCCTGCAGTTCGCCCTGGTGCAGTTCGCCCTGCACAAGCTGGCTTCCAAAGGTTTTCGCCCGGTGATCGTGCCGGTGTTGGTGCGTGATGAAGCCATGTACGGCACGGGGTTCTTCCCCACCGACATGCAACAGGTGTACCGCGTGGAAGCCGATGGTCTGAATCTGGTCGGCACCTCGGAGGTACCCCTCGCCGCGCTCCACATAGATGAGGTCCTGGACGAGGCAGACCTGCCTGTGCGTTACGTGGGCTATTCCAGCTGCTTCCGGCGCGAAGCCGGGGCGGCCGGCAAGGATACGCGGGGCATATTCCGTGTGCATCAATTCGACAAGGTGGAGATGTTCAGTTTCTGCGCCCCCGACAGGTCGATCGAGGAGCACGACTTCATGCGCTCGGTCGAGGAGGAGCTGCTGCAGGACCTGGGACTCCCCTACCGCGCGGTGAACATCGCTGCCGGCGACCTGGGAGCCTCCGCGGCCAAGAAGTACGACCTGGAGGCTTGGCTCCCCACTCAGCAGCGCTACCGCGAGGTCACGTCGTGCTCTAACTGCACCGATTACCAGGCGAGGCGTCTGAAGGTGCGGGCCAAGGGCGAGAAGGGCGGACCCTATCTGCTGCACACCCTGAACGGCACGGTGGTGGCCCTCGGACGGACTATGATCGCCATCATGGAGAACTACCAGACGGAGGAGGGGCTGGTGGAGGTCCCACAGGTACTACGGCCGTTCATGGCCGGCGGCATCGAGAGGATCGGACGATGAGCGACGTCGTCCTCACCGGAGCGCACGACGCCCTCATCGTCGTGGATGTTCAACAAGATTTCTGCGCGGGCGGTAGCCTGCCCGTCCCCGGCGGCGAGGAGGTCATCCCCGTCATCAACCGCGTCGTCCCCTGTTTCGGACGCTGGATCTACACGCGCGACTGGCATCCCGCCGATCATGCCAGCTTCTCCGACCATCCGGACTTCCGCGACGGCTCTTGGCCGCCTCATTGCGTGCAGGGCACCCCGGGGTCCGACTGGTGCAAGAGTCTCGACATGCCCATGAATGCCATCTTGGTGACCAAGGGCGACGATCCCCAGCACGAGGCCTACAGCGCGTTCCAGATTGCGCGCCTCGACCTCGCCGCGTTCCTCCACGGGCATCATGTGGATCGTGTCTTCATCGCAGGGCTCGCCACCGAGTACTGTGTGCGACAGACCGCCCTCGACGCCCGGGCAGCCGGCTTCACGGTCTACCTGATAGAAGACGGGGTCCGTGGCATCACCAAACAGGGAACGGGGCGCGCACTGGCAGAGATGCAGAAGGCCGGCGTGATCCTCATCCGCTCCGACCAGATCGAGGATTCCGGCGAACGGCCCGCGCCCGCGTACGACGAGCACGGCGACCCCATCGACGACGACTGATGGACCGCGACGTCACAGAGCGCTGGGTGAAGCGCGAGAACCTGGCCCTCCTCACCGACTACTACCAGCTCACCATGATGGGGGGATACTGGAAGACGGGCCGCACCGACATCAAGGCCTGCTTCAACTACACCTTTCGCGAACTCCCCCCGGACAACGGCTTCGCCATCACCGCCGGGCTGGAGCAGCTGCTCGATCTGGTGGAGGGCCTCCGCTTCTCCGACCAGGACCTCGCGTATCTGGAAAGTCTGGGCTCCTTCGACAAGGGGTTTCTCGACTATCTCAAGGATTTCCGGCCGACTTGCACCATCCAGGCAGTGCCGGAAGGCACGGCGGTCTTCGCTCACGAACCCGTCGTGCAGGTTGAGGGGCCTCTCATCGAGGCGCAGCTGCTGGAGACCGCCGTCCTCAACGCCCTCAACTACCAGACCCTCATCGCCACCAAAGCAGCTCGCATACGGCTGGCCTGCGGCGACGACAACCTGGTGGAGTTCGGGTTACGCCGCGCCCAGGGCCCCGACGGCGGCCTGAGCGGCTCCCGCGCGGCCTACATAGGGGGTACCGACAGCACCTCCAACGTGCTGGCCGGCAAGGCCTTCGGCATCCCGGTACGCGGCACGCACGCCCACTCGTGGGTGATGAGCTTCGACAACGAGCTCGATGCCTTCCGCGCCTACGCCGCCTGTTATGACGACCCCATCCTGCTGCTCGACACGTACGACACGCTGACGTCCGGTCTTCCCAACGCGGTCACCGTGTTTAAAGAACTGCGAGCGGCGGGCAAGACGGTGCGTCCCTCGGTGCGGCTCGACTCCGGCGACCTGGCCCGGCTCAGCAAGGCGGCCCAGCGCATGTTCGCCGAGGCCGGGTTCCCCGATCCGCTCATCGTCGCCTCGAACGAACTCGACGAAGACCTCATCGCGGACCTCAAGCGCCAAGGCGCGCCCATCAATGTCTGGGGAGTGGGCACCCACCTCATCACCTCCTCCGACCATCCGGCTCTCGGCGGCGTCTACAAGTTGGTGGCGGTGCGCGACGGCGACGGCGCCTGGGAGCCGCGCATCAAGCTCTCATCCAACCCGGCCAAGATGACCGACCCGGGCCGCAAGCGGGTAGTGCGCTACTACGACGGCGGCGGCCGGCCCCTGGCCGACCTCATCCGCCTCTATGACGAGGCTCCTGACGCCATCGATCCGGGACAGCCGGCCAAGCCGGTGCCGTTCGCTGAGCGGCAGGACCTCTCCTTCCTGCGCGCCGTGTGGGACGCCACCCGCTGCGAGGACCTACTCCAGACGGTCATGCGCGACGGCAAGCGCGTCGCGCCCTCGCCTTCTTTGGAAGCGGTCCGCGAACGCGCCCGGGCACAGGTCGCCGCGCTGCCTGAGGAGCTGCGCAGACTCCGCAACCCGGAGATCTACGCGGTGGGGTTGTCGCCTCGTCTGGCGGCCGAGAAGGTGCGCCTGGTACGACAGGCCCCGGGCGTGCTCACCCCCGGCCCGGCCACGGGCGCCTAGCCTAGCAGACGCGTCTCGCCGGGGCGGCCTCTCCCACGGGGATGGCGGTCGCCTGGCCCTTGGCCAGCAGCTTGCCCTCCGGCCCCAGGGTCAGCAGATCCACGACCATGAGGCGCCGGCCCGCGTGAAGCAGGCGGCATTCGGCCGTGACCTTCTCCCCGAGCTTGGCGGAGCGGAATTGGCTGATACTCCACTGCACCGCCACCGCGTCGATGCGGGCGTTGACCGTGAGAGCGAAAGCGACATCCATGAGCGCGAACATGAACCCGCCGTGGGCCAGATCGTGGAGTTGCAGGAAGTCCTTTTGCACCACAGCTGAGACGCGGGAGAGGCTCTCTGAGGCCTCCTCCACCTGCATCCCGAAGAGCCGGATCATGCTGTCGGTCTCGATGGCGTGTTGGAGTCGTTCGTTCATCCTAGAACTGGGCGCTTCCGATGAACGCTAAGGCCACCATTGCCGCCACCGTGGCGAAGGAAGCGATGAAAGCGGCCTTGACTCTGAAGCCACGCCGGCGACGGCTCTGATTGTCACTCAGGCCCATCCCGGGCCGGTGAACGGCCGACTGATAGCCCCGCACTCCGCCCATATACGCTGGTTTCATCCGCAGCCTCCGAAGTCCACAAGAGCCGACACGTTCCCTGATCTCTATTTCGGCATGATTTCGCCGGTCTTGAGAGCTTTCCTCCGGCCGGTCGGTTTGCATTTGCCGCTCCAGCGTCTACCATTGCATGTGCTCACAGAGACCCGAGGACCATGCAGAGGGAGACGCAGATGTACTGCCCGCAGTGCGGCGGAGCCAACGAAGACACGGCCGGAGTGTGCAGCACGTGCGGCCTGGACCTCGAGCACTACCGCGAGCAATGGAGAGACACAGGGGCTCGGGCGGTCGAGCAGGTCGGTGCTGAAGAGTATCCGGCAGGATCGATGGGATACTCCCCGCCGCCTTACCAGCATCAATACCAGGGTGCATACCAGGCGCCTCCCTACGCACCGTCGCCGTACCGGCAGACGGGCCAGCCCGGTGCTATCCCTCATATCCCCAGCTACTTGGGATGGGCCATCGCGGTGCTCATCCTGTGCTTCTGGCCCACCGGCATCGCGGCCGTGGTCTACGCCAGCCAGGTGGACAACAAGCTGATACGAGGCGACGTAGCCGGAGCCCGCGAATCGTCGCGCAAGGCGAAGATGTGGTGCTGGATCTCATTCGGCATCGCGATAGGGTTCGTGGTGTTGGCGATCGTGATCGCTGTCATCGCCGTCGTCGCGTTCAGCGGATCGAGCGTTTACACGTTCTAACGGTGCAGCAACAGGCCAAAGGAGGCCGGAGATGTATTGCCCGAAGTGCGGGGCCAGCAACGAAGACGCCGCGCAATACTGCGCGGCCTGCGGGCTGGACCTGAGTCCCTATAGGCAGCCCGCCCCCCCGGACAGCAGACCTATCAGCAGCCGGCGCAGCAGGCGCCGTCATTTCAGCAGCCCTACCAGTCGCAGCCGTATCAACAGCCCTACCAGCAACCCTATCAGGCGCAGCAGTACCGGACGCCCGGGTATGGGGCGGTACCGAACATCCCCAGCTATATGGGTTGGGCTATCGCCGTGCTCATCCTCTGCTTCTGGCCGACGGGCATCGCGGCCGTTGTCCACGCCAGCCGGGTCAACAGCCGCCTGGCTCTCGGCGACATCGCGGGGGCGCAGGAGTCATCCCGCAAGGCCAAGATGTGGTGTTGGATCACGTTCGGAATCGCCGTCCTCTGGGTGGTCATCGTGGTCATCGCCATCGCAGCCGGCGGGTTGACGGCCTCCGGCTACTTCTACAACTAGGACATCCGTCAGAAGCCTCGCCCCTGCCGCGGTCCCTGGCCGCGGCAGGGGTTATACTCGCTCTGCGCGGAGGGGTGGCAGAGCTCGGTTGAATGCACCGGTCTTGAAAACCGGCAGGCCGCAAGGTCTCGCGGGTTCGAATCCCGCCCCCTCCGCCTTTGTTTGCAGGGCTATTATTGGCGGCTGGACTCTCCAGCTGCCGCGGCACTTCGCCAACCGAGCCTGATTGAGCAGCGCCATTCGAGGGGCATCCAGGCGCACCCTAGATTCCCAAGCGTGACGATTGTGCGGAACACAGGCCAACGTTCTTCAATCGCGCCGGCCTAGACTGGCGGCTCTATGGCCTTAGCCAGCGACTCAGCACTCATGTAGCGGCGGGCCACCCGCCACTCGTCGTGTTGTTCGGCCAAGACAGTCCCCACCAGACGGATGACGGAAGCACTATCGGGAAAGATGCCCACGACGTCGCTTCTGCGGCGGAGCTTTCGGTTGAAGTGTTTCGGAGGGTCGTTCGACCGGATCTGCCGCCAACGCTCTGTGGAGAATGGGGCTGGAGGCGGTGATGTCCGGCGCGGCATCATTGAGACTGTCGCAGTCTAGTCGAGAAAGTTCAACGAAACCAGGGTAACTCCAGTACCATTCGCTACCCTTGTGTAGACTAAAGTCTGTTACCAGCGTACCGATAACCGAGATATGCGGACTCTGGGCGGGATGTTGATTGATCTGACCAGTCTTAACGGGAGCGACAGAGTGACAGAAGCACATGCGGCAGGCCGGGGTGCGGCGGATTGGAGAGATGAAGTCGGTTGCCCACTGTCGTTTGGACAGGAACGCCTATGGTTGGCTTATCTCCTGGAGCCCCGTTCACCCGTGTACAACATTCCCGTGTGCCTTTGGCTCCGAGGGAAGGTCGACATACAAGCCCTCGAGCAGAGTCTGACAGAGATCGTACGCCGCCACGACATCCTCCGGACGCGCATCGTCGTAGTCGACAAGGAACCACGACAGAAGGTCGTGCCACCTGCACCCGTCAGGCTACTGGTGACGGATCTCGACGATACTGCCGCCGCCAAGTGCCACGAGCGGGCCATGGAGCTGGTCACACAGGAGTCATTGCGGCCCTTCGATCTGCGCAGGGGTCCGGTGTTTCGCGCATCCCTCGTAAGGACCGGGGTAGCCGAACAGGTGTTCCTCTTCGTCGTGCACCACATCGCGTTCGATGGTTGGTCGAGAGATATCTTCCTGCAGGAACTGGGCCTCCTTTACAGTGATTTCAGCGATGGGAAGACGGGCGAGCTGCCCGACTTGCCGCTCACGTATGCGGAGTTCGCTGTTTGGCAACGCGAACTCGGGAAATCTGGAGCTCTTGATGTTGGTTTGGACTACTGGCGAGGACTCCTCGGGGAGGATCCTCAGACTCTCGACCTACCTACCGACTACCCACGTCCTAGAGCGCGGTCATCCGTGGGCCGCATGAGTCTGTCTCGAATCTCGCCATCCATAGTCGAACGTCTCAAGCCTCTAGCCAGCAGTGAGTCCACCACGCTCTATGCCACTCTGCTAGCTGCCTTTGTGGCGCTGCTTCACCGGTACACCGGGCAGGACGACATCGTTATCGGTCACGTTGTCGCGGGGCGAACGCGGTCTGACCTTGAGGGGCTGATAGGGTTCTTTGTCAATACGATCCCGCTCCGGGCGCGGCTCAGTAACGACCCTAGCTTCCGGGATCTGGTCCGGCAGGTGCGGTCGGCGGTGATGCACGGCCTGGCGCACCAGGATGTGCCACTCGAGAAGCTGACCGAAGAGCTGCACCTCGCTCACGACCTCGGCCGACCCCCTCTGTTCCAGTTGCTGTTCACGCTCGAGACCTTTGCGCGGGCCCCCGCCACCATCTCGGACATACAGGTCGAGATGGTCGATATCCACACGGAGACAGCCAAGTTCGACCTGACGCTCACGTTAAGAGAGCTGGCGGACGGTTTACTTGCTGCCTGGGAGTACAGCACTGAGTTGTTTGACGAGGAGACCGTACGCCGGATGTCTAGCCACTTCACACGGTTGCTCGAGCACGCGGCGGACCATCCAGAGTCGAGATTATCCAAGCTGCCGCTGCTCGCCGAAGAAGAGCGACACCGCATCCTGGTGAAGTGGAATTCCACCGAATGTGAGTACCCGAGAGAAAGCTGTATACACGAGTTGTTTGAGGAACAGGCGACTCTGAATGGAGGACGCGTAGCGCTCGTCGCCGACGATAAGCGCATGACCTACGCGGAATTGAACGAAAGCGCGAATCGCCTCGCGCGCCGGTTGCGCAAGGAAGGAATCCGTAGAGAGGTCCCGGTAGGACTCTGCTTCAATCGATCCCTGGACATGATAATCGGCATTCTAGGAGTCTTGAAAGCAGGCGGAGCCTACGTCCCGCTTGACCCTGCGTACCCCCGGGAGCGCATCCAGTACATAGTTGAAGACACCGGCGCTCCGGTAGTCCTCACGGACAGCAGTCTGGCCCCCAATGTGCCGGGGGCTGGCTGCCGGATTCTCTGTCTCGATGTGGAATGGGAACAGATCGCGAAGGAATCTGCAGAGAATCTCCGCGTCGGAGGGCAGTCAGATGACCTGGCCTACATCATGTACACGTCTGGCTCCACTGGGAAGCCCAAAGGAGTGTGCGTGGTTCACCGGGGCGTGGTGAGACTGGTCAAGGGGAACGACTACGCTTCTCTCGGACCCGACGAGACCGTCCTGCAGCTTGCGACGTTCTCATTCGACGCGTCGACATTCGAGATCTGGGGGAGCCTGCTGAACGGCGGCCGCCTCGTCATCTACCCGAATCGGCTCCCCACAAATGATGATCTCGGTCGAATCATAAGAGACCAATACGTGAGCACACTCTGGCTGACCTCTGGACTGTTCCACAACGTAGTAGACGCGGGTCTCGAAGCCCTTTCGGGGCTCAAACAGCTGCTCGTCGGAGGGGATGTCGTCTCTCCAACCCATGCCGCGCAGTTCAAGGCACGATATCCGGATTGCAGGCTCATCAACGGGTACGGTCCGACGGAGAACACCACATTCACGACATCCTATGACATAACCGGCAGAGAAGAGGGCCCACTACCGATCGGTCGTCCTATCGCGAACACCACCGCCTACATCCTGGACGAGCATCTCCAGCCCGTCCCAGTCGGGGTTGTTGGGGAACTTTGCACAGGCGGCGACGGACTCGCTCGCGGCTACCTCAACGACGAAGCGCTGACCAACGAGAGATTCATCCCAAACACTGTGGCTCCGCTCGACTCGCCACTGCTGTATCGAACTGGTGACCTGGCAAGCTATCGGGCCGATGGGGTCATCATGTTCAAGGGCAGGAAAGACAACCAGGTGAAGGTGAATGGCTTCCGAGTCGAGACGGAAGAGGTGGAGGCAGTGCTGCGGTCTTGCCCGGCGGTCGCGCAGGTAACCGTTGTGGTGCGACCTTCGCCGCGAGGGGACAGACAACTGGTTGCATATTGCGTTCCGTCACCAGGTGAGGAATTGGCAGCCGCTTCTCTCCGTGAGTACATGCAGGAGCATCTACCCGGGTACATGGTGCCGTCCTCATTCGTCACTCTTGCCGCGCTGCCGCTGAACGCGCAGGGCAAAGTGGACCTTAGTGGCTTGCCGGAGCCTGGGTCGACCCAAGGCGCCGAAGCGACCCCCTACGCTGCCCCCCGAGATCCACTCGAATCGATGATCGTATCCATCTGGAAGCAGTTGTTCGCCGTCGATTCCATCGGCATCCATGACAACTTCTTCGATCTTGGCGGTCATTCCCTCTTGGC
>JAFGIH010000823.1 GCA_016929985.1 Thermoleophilia bacterium
AGAAGAACCTGCAGAAGCTCGAGGGGTATGACATCCAAATGATCGCGCCCAGTCACGGGCAGGTCTACGACCGACCGGCATTCATCGTCGATCTGTACAAGGAGTGGGTGTCGGCTGCGCCCCAGAACCTGGTTGTCATCCCCTATGTATCCATGCACGGCAGCACCGAGAAGATGGTGAAGCACCTGGCGGCTGCACTCGTCGACCAGGGAGTCCGGGTGGAGTTGTTCGATCTAGCCGTGACCGACACCGGTAAGCTCGCGATGGCACTGCTCGATGCCGGTACGGTGGTAGTAGGCACCTGCACCGTTCTCGCGGGGCCGCACCCGCTGGCTGCGTACGCCACTCTGCTCGCGAACGCCCTCAGGCCCAAGGCGCGTTTCCTTGCCGTGATCGGCTCGTACGGCTGGGGTGGGAAAGCGGTAGAGACCCTCGCCGGGATGATCCCCAATCTCAAAGTCGAAGTGCTCGACACCGTTCTCTGCAAGGGATATCCGAGAGAGGCCGACCTGAAGGCGCTGGAAGATCTGGCGGCCACCATCGCTCGGAAACACAAGCAAGAGCAGCTGGTCTGACAAGGAGACAGTGATGAAGATCGTCGAAGCACTCGCGGCCGCGGCCAGCGAGAACCCACACGGCGTAGACGCCCGAGGTCTCCACAGTACTGAGCACGTCCAGGTCACCATGATCACGCTGAAGCCCGGCGAGGGCTTGAAGCCGCACGTGACTCCCGTGGATGTATTCTTCTACATTCTGGAAGGCACCGGCAAGGTGGAGATCGGGAAAGAGATCGAGGAGGTCGGCGCGGACATGCTCGTGGAGAGCCCGGCCCGCATCCCTCACCGGCTGTTCAACGAGAGCGACGCGGACTTCCGCTTCTTGGTCGTCAAGACCCCCCGGCAGGCCGATGTGACGAGACTGTTATAGGTGAAGGCATGACACACGAAGACGAAGGACACTACAGCCTGAAACACCCAGACGGCACGACCCACGATCCAGCTCTCGCCACCGCTCTCTGTGAGAGGGCGGTGGACGGCCGGCTCACATGCACGGTGGCACACGGAGTGGCCGAGGCCTTCAAGGTCCCGCCCGCCGAGGTCGGGAAGACGGCCGATCTGCTGGAGCTGCGCATAGTGGAATGCCAGATGGGCCTGTTCGGATACTCGCCGGAGAAGCGCACCGTCAAGGCGGCCGACACCGTGAGCCACGAGTTGCGCGATCAGCTGGAGCGGCTGGGCGGCGACGGCAGGATCAGCTGCGCCACCTGCTGGAAGATCGCCGAAACGCTCGGAATCGAGAAGATGGCCGTCTCTTCAGCCTGCGAAGCACTGGGGCTCAAGGTGAAGCACTGCCAGCTGGGGGCGTTCTAGCCGAGCCTCTCTCGACCGCTGCTGTATCAGGCGAGTCGCCGCGCACGCCGGTCACCTGGTACCCTGGTGTTCGCAAGATAGAGAGATTCGTCGAGCAGCACGAAGGGGAACAGACATGCCCGCTCCCAGTGAGATGAAAGTGACCGTGGTCTTCGACGACGGTAGCCAAAAAGAGGTCACCTACACCTTGAGCCCGCTCCGGAACGGCGACAATCCCCATCAGGCGGGTTACGTGGGCGAGCCCGGCGGGTCATACGAAGAGGTCATCGAAGGCCGGGGCATGGGTTTCACCAACCACATCGACCTGCTCGGCTACTCGGTAGCCGTCGAACTCAGCAAGACCATGGCCTTCCTGAAGGATGCCCGCACCGAGGCTGTAGTCATCAACAAGCACACCAATCCCGCGGTCTTAGCCGCCCGCACCGGCCAACTGGAGGCCCTCCAGGCGGCTCTGGCCACCGACAAGAAGTCGCCCAGCGGCGGCATCCTGTGCTGCTCAGGCAGGCTGACGAAGGAGACCTCCGACTTCCTCGTCAAGAAGAACCGTGAGGAGCGCTTCGTGCTCGACGTGCTGGCCGCGCCCGGCTTCGACCCCGGATGCACCGACGAACTGGCCCAGGTCATGAAGAACCTGCGCATCGTCGACGTGAGCCCGCTCGACACCTGGGAGAAGATCAACGCCGGTCTCTTCGGCCTCAACATGAAATGGACGATCGGTGGCAAACCGGTCATCAGCGCCGTCGATGCTACCTCGTTCTTCAATGCCGACTACGGCATGGAGGTGGTCTCCAAGCGCCAGCCGACTTCCGCGGAACTCATGGATGCGCACATCGCCTGGATCGGCGCCAAAGCCGTGCAGTCCAACTCCTTCACCTTCGTCAGAGACGCGGTCTTGCTGGCTCAATGCGGCGGGCAAACCAACCGGGAAGACTCGGCCAAGTTCGCAGGCGAGCGGGCCGACGAGTTCGAGGTCTCGCTCGCGGGCTCGGCCGCGGCGACCGACTCGTTCATCTGGGGTCGGGACAACATTGACATGCTGCACCGCATGGGGGTCGCGGTGCTCGTCCAGCCGACCCGGAAGCTGCTCACCACCGGGTCGCTCACGCTTGACGACCCCATTATCGCGGCCATCGACGAGTACGGCATGGTGATGATCCGGCCGTACCTGCTGGGAGAGGGCGGCGAAGAGAAGGCCTGGAGGGTCTTCCGGCACCTCTAACAGACAGGGAGCGAGCCACGCGCAACGGATCGTCGATGCAGAAGCGGATGGGGCTGGGCTTCGGCCTAGTCTTGCTGGTGTTCGTCGCCTACGTGTCGCTCGGTTTGCCCGACGGCCTGCTCGGGGTCGCTTGGCCGTCAATACGGCGCGACTTCTTCCTGCAGCTCGATTCGCTCGGCGCCCTGTTCGTAGCCTCGACCGTCGGCTATCTCCTCTCGAGCTTCTTCGCGGGCCGCCTGACGGCTCGCTTCCGTCTCGGCGCCCTACTCGCCGCCAGCACCTTCTTCGCCGGAGTCGCCCTGGTGGGCTACGCGCTGGCTCCCGGTTGGTGGGTCGTGGTGGTGTTCGGCGTGGCGTTGGGACTGGGAAGCGGGGGCATCGACGCCGCTCTCAACATCTACGTGGCCGCGCATTACGGCGAACGGATGATGCAGTGGCTGCACGCGGTCTACGGCATCGGCGCGACGCTGGGCCCGGTGATCATGACTCTG
>JAFGIH010000824.1 GCA_016929985.1 Thermoleophilia bacterium
GACACCGCTTTCTCGATGACGAACACCCCGCGGGCCTGCCGAACCGCCTGCACGAGAGCCTCATCCGGGAAGGGTCGGTAAAGCCGTATGCCCATCACGCCGATCTTGTAGCCCTCTGCCCGCAGCGTGTCTACCACGTCGTGCAGCTGGTAGGTGAGCGACCCGAGGCCTACGATGATGTACTCGGCGTCGTCGCAGCGGTAGGGCTCGAGGAGGGCGTCGCCGCCGCGTCCGAAGACCTGCCGGAACTCATCCT
Organism: Thermoleophilia bacterium; assembly: GCA_016929985.1. The sequence goes on from JAFGIH010000824.1 coordinate 257, forward strand.
CGGTCTGCTGGGCCACGGCGAGTGTGGCGCGCAGGTCCTCATGCAGCAGATAGCGGATCTCCATGTAGCCGTGGGCCATCTCGCCGTTGATGTCGACGCGGGTGTCGGGCAGGGTGACGGTGTTGAGGTTGGCCGGGTTCTCGGGGTCGAGTGCGTACGCCGGCCGGAAGGACTTCAAGAAGCGGGCCACCTGCTCCTCTTCGGGCACCTCGAAAGGCATGTAGGTGTGCGAGAGCAGGTAGCCGTCGTAACAGACCATCACCGGGATGCTCACGGTCTCCGCGATGGCAAAGGCCTTGAGCACGCTGTCGATGATCTGCTGGTGGTCGCAACAGTACATCTGTATCCAGCCGGTGTCGCGCTGGGAGATGGAGTCTTGGTGGTCGTTCCAGATGTTCCACGGGGCGCCTACCGCCCGGTTGACCACGCACATCACGATGGGCAGCCTGGCGCCCGCCGCCCAGTGCACCTGTTCGTGCATGTAGAGGAGCCCGTTGGCGCTCGTGGCCGTGAAGGCCCGTGCGCCGGTGGAACTGGCCGCGATACAGGCCGCCAGCGCGGAGTGCTCGCTCTCCACCGGGATGTACTGCGCCTTCATCTCGCCGGCCTCGATGAACTCCGAGAGCTTCTCGGTGAGGGGGGTCTGCGGGGTGATGGGGTAGGCCGCTATCACCTGGGCGCCGGCCAGCTTGACCCCGATGGCGGCCGCGACGTTGCCGTTCTCGATCATGTGCATGGCCGGGGTCCTTCGGTGGAGCAGGCTGCCGGGTCTTCGTCGTTGGCTAGCACATCGGCCTCATCCACCATGGTGATGGCCTTGGTGGGGCACTCCTCGGCGCAGATGCCACAGCCTTTGCAGTACTCGTAGTCGATGGTGGGCGGGATGGTGCGCGAGATCACGTTGTCGGGGCAGTAGAGCCAGCAGATGAAGCAGGCCTCCGAGCCGCGCCTGGCCGGCGTGCAGCGCTCCAGGTCGATGATGGGACGCTGGACGCGCCACGAACCGGTCTTGCCGCCGTCGCCGGGCCCCGAGAGGCTGTGCGAGGTCTTGTAGCGGTATTCCCTGGTGCCCATCAGGCCTCCCCCGCCGTTACGACGCGGGGGTCGCCGACGACCGTCTTCTCGTACGCGAGCTTGGCCGCCTGGGCATTGGCCCGCGGCTTCTTGGTCTGGAACTCCGCCTCGATCTCGGCCAGCACCAGGTCGAACGGCACCACGTCGAACGCCCGGCACAGGGCGCCGATGATGCCGGAGTTCACGCGGCCCTGCGGCAAACCTGCCTCGACCGACAGAGCCGTGACGTCGGCCGTCGCCAGCCGCGCGCCGTTGAAGTCGTAGGCCGAGATGGGCTGCGGGGTGTTGAGCACCACGAGCCCGCCCGGCTTGAGTCCCGCGGCTACGTCCACCTCGGTCAGCAGGAGATAGTCGAGCACCACCACGATGTCGGGGGTCTCGATGGGGGAGATGTCGTAGATCTTCTCTTTGGCTATCTTGAGAGATGTGAATACGGGTGCGCCGCGGCGTTCGGTGCCGAAGGTGGGCGCCATGACCACTCCGGCATAGCCGGATTTGAACGCCGCGGTCGCGAATATCTTGGCCGCGGTGATGGCGCCCTGTCCTCCCCTGCCGTGCCAGCGTATCTCGATCATGCCGTCGTTCCCACTTTGTCGAATCGTCTGTGCGGGGTATTCTACTTCGCCCGCGGGGATTTCGGAGCTTTTTGTCTCACAGGGAGGGCACGATCGCACATGAAACGCAGATTCGAAGACATCGAGGTTGGCGACACCAGCACCTTCCGCAAGACGGTGAGCGAAGCCGACATCTTTGCGTTCTGCGGCATGACGGGGGATTTCAACCCCATTCACGTCGATGAGGCTTTCGCCAAGCAGACCCGCTGGCAGGGCCGCATAGCGCACGGCATGCTGGTGGCGTCCATGGTCACTCAGACGCTCTCATCTCTCCTGGGCGAAGGCGCCGTGCACGTGTCCCAAGAGGTGTGTTTCAAAGCGCCGGTGCACATCGGCGATTCCATCACGGTTGTTTCGGAAGTGGTGGACAAGGTAGTCGAGAAGCGCAGAGTGGCGGTCAAGACCGTGTGGACCAATCAGGACGGGACGACGGTCATAACCGGCAACGGAGTGGTCCTGGTGCCACGCGACAAGAGCGAGTGCGCCTGACAGTGCAGCCCATGTACGTATCGCAGAGTCCCTACCCGAGACAACAGGAGTCGAAGTGGATTTCAGACTGACTGA
>JAFGIH010000825.1 GCA_016929985.1 Thermoleophilia bacterium
CGTGTGTCCGTCCCCTAGGCGTAGGGTAAGGGGTGAGAAGAAGAGATGAACGGACGGGGAGCTGTAAGTGACTGAAAGGATGGGGGAGAAAAATCAGAAAACCGTGTTAACGGCAGATTGGCGGCACCATGTTTCGCCTCATGCGGGGCGCGGGCGGGAGCTGTCCGGCCTGGAAGATCAGTTCGAGGACGGTTGGATCGCTGGTACTGTCCAGAGGTAGGCCTGGCGACCGTTGGTGACGGCCTTTTTCTCGGGTTCCCAATCACCCATATCGAAGCCGTGGGAAACGATCCGGGTACCCGGCTTCAGATCTTGCCAGAGCTTCGGCCGCAGCTTGAGGTTCAGCGCCGGCAGCAGGTACAGGGTCACCACGGTCGCGTCCTTGATGTCCGCCTCGAAAAGATCCTCGTTGCGGAACTCCACCCGGTCCATCACGCCGGCCGCGCGGGCGTTGTCGAGGGATTCCTTGATCCTCTCCGGGTTGATGTCGATGCCGACGCCGCGGGCCCCGAACTGCTTCGCTGCCGTGATGACCAGGCGCCCGTCACCACAGCCGAGATCGTAGACCACGTCGCCAGGGCCCACCTCCGCCAGCTTCAGCATCTCCTCCACCACGTCCTGCGGGGTCGGGACGTAGACCACGTCCGGATGACGGAGCGCCGTCTCCTGTGTCAGGCTCACGGCGGGCGTCAGCCCCAACAAGAGAAGCAAGAGGCAGAGCCCCTTCGCCAAGCGTGTCATACTGAACCTCCTCGTGTTCCAGCGATCCCGGGAAGCCGTCCGCAAGATGCGTTTGGATGCTGTGAAGATCATCAGTGTACACCAGAGTTCCTAGTCGCGTCCGCCCATCTCGGCGAGGGCATACTGACGCAGAGTCCATGCCGGCGGAGGGAAAGCCAGAAGACCGCGGCGGCTGTAGGGCATTCTGGCGCAGCAGCGGAAGCGATGTGGCTCCCCAACTGTTCTGGCCACGTTCGATGACCACCATGTAACGCATCGTGTCCTTTCGGCAAGCCCGCGCCACAGGACGCGTCCATCGACCCACGAGCCGACTTCAGTTCTTTGGCCGTCGGCGCTGGAGAGGCCTTAGCCGCCGGTTGACCTCGTCGACCGAGAAGGCCTCGGGATCAAAGCCCTCACCGATCCACTCCAGCAGCTCCTCATGTTCCTCGTGGTCCGGATCGTGAAGCGCTTCGAGCAGGTTATAGTAGCCGGGGATGCCACCGCAGTCCTCGGGCGGACCGTGGAGCTTGCCGGCGGTGCAGAGCGGATACGCAAGTGCAGGGTCTGGCGGCAGCACCTTCTCCACGGCGATGCCATGCTCCCAACCGTCGCCGAAGTCGTAGGTGTACACAGCTTTCGCGCCGACCTTGCCGAGGACGCTGAACATGCGAACCGTGCGCTCATCGCCGGCGGCCGGCAAACCCATGAGATCGTCGTCGGGATCCGGTTGCCCGAACCTCTTCTGACCGATGTGGAACTCGTGCATGTGGCAGTCCTGCCACCCCATGGCCACTTGCAGAACGTCATGCAACTGCTCCAGAGTCATGCCCGCGGGCACCAGCAGCCGGCGCCAGATCGGCGGGGACGTGTCCAACAAAGTGACCTTGATCTGATAGATTTCGTCTGGAATCTGGATCTTCTTCGTTGCCATACTATGCTCGCTTTGCGGTAAGAATGCGGGGTACCGAGGCGCGGCCGACGGCCACCGAGCCAGGGAGGTCCGGGACATGGGCCCCCCAACTGTTCTGGCCACGTTCGATGACCGCCGTGTGGCGCATTGGTGTTCAGTCTCTCACATCGATCATGGCGGCCGGGGGTATTATGGGTGCGATCGGGGATCGAGGAGAGGAGTTGGTTTGTGATGAGAAGAACAAACGCAGCAGTTCGGGTGGTTGGGGCGGTGGCGCTGATGGCGTCGATGGCGGTTGTAGGGTACTCGCAGGAGGCGCCGGCGCGGGCACCGGCGGCGCGCGCGGGGGGGCCGAGGGCTCCGCAGGTGACCTCGCCGGAGGTGTTGCCGGACGGGAAAGTGGTGTTCCGTATCGTGGCGGCGGAGGCTGAGAGCGTGGGGCTGAGCGCGGGCGACATACCGGGCATCAGCGGCGACGCGGCGCCGAAGTTCACCAAGGGGGACAACGGGGTGTGGGAGGCGACGATCGGACCGGTCGATCCGGGCGCCTACCGCTACCGGTTCAACGTGGACGGGGTGCAGGTGGTGGATCCGCGGAACCCGGCGATCAGCGAATCGAACACCAACGTATCGAGCCTGGTCTACGTGCCGGGAACGAAGTGGATGGACACGCTACAGGCGCCGCACGGGGCGGTGTCGGAGGTTCACTACTACTCGAAATCGCTGGAGCGGTGGCGGCGCATGCACGTCTACACGCCGCCGGGATACGAGGCAAGGGGGAGCGAGCGGTACCCGCTGTTCTACTTGTTGCACGGGGCGGGCGACAATGACGATGCGTGGACGTCGGTGGGACGGGCCGGGTTCATCCTGGACAACCTGATCGCGGGCGGCGAGGCAAAGCCGATGGTGGTGGTGATGACGGCGGGGCACACGAGCGCGGCGGGATTCGGCGCCGCCCCGCGGGGAGCTTCGGAGGGGCCGCCGAGGGATGAGTTCTACGAGGACTTCGTCAACGACGTGATGCCGTATATCGAGAAGAACTACCGGGTGAGGACGGACCGGGCGAACACGGCGATCGCGGGGCTGTCGATGGGCGGCATGCAGACGCTGAACGTGGCGTTCCATCACCTGGACCGGTTCGCCTATGTTGGGGTGTACAGCTCGGCGGCGGTGTTCGGCGACGGAGACTCGAGCGCGTGGGAAGAGGCGCACGCGGCGAATCTCGGCGATGCCGGTCTCAAGAAGGGGCTGAGGCTGTTGTGGCTGGCGACGGGAGTGGACGATTTTCTGATCGAGCGGAGCCGGCAGACGGTGGAGATGTTCAAGAAGCACGGCTTCGACCCGCAATTCAAGGAGACGGCCGGTGGGCACACGTGGATCAACTGGC
>JAFGIH010000826.1 GCA_016929985.1 Thermoleophilia bacterium
ACACTCTCGACGTCGAGGTGCAGTACTTGCGGGTCACTATGCTGGGCGCCAATCGGGGGCGCGCGGGAGTCAAAGAGATCAAAGTCAAGAAGGACACGACCGAGGGCGACGAATGGGTGGTCGTCACGCCAACACCTGAGCCCAGCCCGGAGCCCACCGAGCCGAGCGATGAGTGGGCGGTCGTCACACCGACGCCAACGCCCACACCGACGGACACGGCGACCAGTGTCAGCATTAGCTCACTCTCTGCCTCTCACGCGCCGGTAGGCACGTCTATCACCATCACCGGCACCGGGTTCGGCTCCTCCCAAGGCGACTCGAAGGTGACGTTCGGCGAGCGCCTCAACGAGCAGGGCTGGGCGCCATGCGCCAGGACGGCCAGCACCACATCGTGGTCGGACACGCAAATCGTGTGTACGGTACCCGCCATGTCGCCGGGGAAGGCTGGCGAGCCGGACACCTACCACTCGGTCTACGTGACCGTGGGTGGCGAGATGTCCAACTCGTCCGACTTCTACATCGACCCGGTCACGACCATCACCACCGGCACGTCCACTGATACGGCCTACACAGTGATCGATAGCACCCGGCAGACGTGGATCCCGTCAACGGGTACCGTGTCCAGTGGGCATTCGATGGGTGTCTGGCCCCGGAGTGGTGCCGCCGACGTGCTCTTCGACGGCGTGACCTTCACCTCCACCAACCAATACATCGACGCGCACGTGGCCGGCGCTCTCACGCTCGGCGAGGGGCGCAGCCACAAGCGCCTGACCTTCCTCAACTGCACCTTCACCGGCAACCAGGGCCAAGGTGGCACTCACTGGTACGGGGTCACCGGGGTCAAGTTCTGGAACAACCCACCGGGGCAGGGCGACTGCACCGACATCAGTTTCATCGGCTGCGACTTCGGCACCGAAGAGAGCGGCGGCTTCTCCGGTATGGGCATTGAGCAGGTCGGCTCGGTTCCATCGCCGCGTACCGCCATCATCGGCTGTACTTTCGAGGGGAAGGGGTCAGGGTCAGAGCCTATCAGCTTCGGCTCTTCCGGCGACCTCTACGCCCTTGTGGCCGACTGCGTTATTGAGGGGATGGGCGACGACCCTCGGACTGCATGGCGGTTCGTGTTTGAGTCCAACGAAGCTCACTACATCGAGTTCCGCGACTCGCAGATATGGCACTTCAGCGGCGTCTGCTTCAACCTGAATCAGCGCGACAGCGACGGTGTTCCGGCCACGGGGATTGACCCCCACATCCTCATCAAGAATGTTGATGTCGATTTCACGCGCATAACCCAAGAGAATCCGTCCGTCAATGGGAAACATGTGATGTTTAGCCTCGGAGCGACGAGTCATGTGCAGTTCAAGGATTGCACGTTCAACACCGGAGATGAGGACCACTATTTGGCCAGCGCGGGGTCGGCTAACCCATCATGGGAGGCTCCCAACTTCCGCACCTGCCAGTACACCGATTTCACCGGCTCCACCATCGAGGGCCACGTCAGTCACAGCAGCTGGCCCGTCGCGCCTTATGTCCCCGAGACGGCCGTGGACTACTGGTCGTACGCGAGCAACATCCACCCGACCAACATCATGCCAGAACTGGCGCGATAACGAGTCGACCACCTCGCAGTTGAGACCGGGCACCACAAGCAACCTCATGACGGCGAGTCCCGCGACGCGGGGCTCGCTGTCTCTCTGCATCGTGCACCGCAACGCCTGCACAGGACTCGCGCCCCGCGGTCGACGGCATTGACGACAGGTGGCAGTTATGCCTGGACTTCGGTGATCTCGGCGAACGCTTGACCCATAGTCTCCCCGTAGAGGGCGTAGTGGAAGCGGGTCTCGGCGACTCGCCGCCCGCGGCGGCCGATGAGCGCCGCACGGGCGGGGTCTGAGAGCAGATCAACGATTGCGCGCCCGAAGATCACGGGATCGTTGGGTGGACACACGACTGCGTCGACCCCATCGGTGAAATGGAGCGGTATCTCACCGACCGGGTTGGTGACCACCGGCCGTGCAGCAGCCAGATACTCACCGATCTTGGTCGGAAACCGCGCTCTCGACTGCTGATCGTCAAAGAGAGGAATGAGAAGAGCGTGTGCGCGACCGTACAGGTTAAGGAGTTCGGGCCTGCTCAGGTAACCCACGAGGTCGACGCGGTCGCCGAGGCCGGCGTGGCGCGCCTCGTCACGCAGCCAATCGGCCCTCGGATCGCTAGTGGCGGCACCGGTGATAGCGAGGCGACACCGGGGGTGCAAGCGCCAGACCTCCCCCATCGCCGCGAAGATGAACCGGATAGTGGTCTTGTATACAGGCGATCCCGCAAACACGACTAGAGGTTCCCCCCTAGGGTAATCAGCAGGCTCCCGTTCGTTGACATCGACAAGGATCGGCACGTCGACGATGCGCGCACCCCGGCGCCCCCGGTACTCCGCGGCGGCCCACTCGTGCAGCGCAGCCGAGATGGTCACCGCGCCGGCCGTCCCGGCCAGAGGCGACCAGAACCGCTCCAGCACGTTAGCGTCCGGCTTCTGCGACCACGGGCTCTCGTCGACCTCGCGCACGACCGGCACGCGCAACAGGCGCAACAGCGCCATGAAGCAGCACAGGCGCCAGGCCGGCCGAGGCGTCCAGAACCACAGGAGCACGAGATCGAGGAGCCCTTGACGGCGCAACTGCACGAGCCTTACAGCTCCGAGAACCCATCCCCGCGCGGCGATGAGCCGGCGGGCCGCGAACGAGTCGCGACGCACGGTGGTACCGCAGGCGTACTCGAACGGGATGCCCATATACTCGCCGCGCACCGTTGTGTTCTCGATGTGCGGAGGACGGTCGACGGCCTGGAGACTCAGGACGCGCACGCCCACACCCGCTTCGAGCAACGCCCGCGCGAAGAGTCGTACCCGACTGGTCGTGGCCATGCCGTGCGGGAACGGCAGCCAATCGCCGAGAATGACGACCTGGAGCGGACGCCCGGCCGACGTCGGGCTCATCCCAGGGTCCATACCATGCGGTCGAAATCAAACCACACGCGGGGGTGCCTGTACCAAGGCAGGATGCCGACCTCGCTGAGTCTCTCGGCGACGGCCCGGCGTCGCTTCCCGGTGCCGATTAGCCGCACCAGGCGAGCACGGGCCAACGACCTCGGGTCAGAACGCGACGCGAAGCGCACGTGGAGCTCCTTGGCCTCACGCTCGTACAGTCCGTGTCCGGCCTTACCCAGGGGCTCGTCATGGACCCGGAAACCACCCAGGATGGTTCCTACGTGGTACAGACGGGCCAGTCGAAAGAACCGCAACCACAGGTCGAGGTCGGCAGCACAAGTCAGGGTCTGGTCGAGCCGTCCCCCGGCCCGATCCCACAGGCTGCGTCGCCAGAACACGGACTCCTGCTGGATGCTGCGGTAGTCGCCGACAAGGATGTCGAACACGTTGACGGCAGCTGCCGATGCGACCGCTCTCGGACGGCCATGGACGTCGAAGATCGATGACGTACCTGTGATCCAGTCCACCTGCGGCAGCTGCGAGAAGACTTCCGCGACCGTCTCGAACGTCCACGGGTAGTACATGTCGGAACTGTTGATCCAGCACATGATCTCGCCGGTGGTATGCGCAAAGCCCTTGTTCAGAGCCTGAGCATGCCCCTCGTCGGGCTCGGTCACCCAGTAGGCGAGATCTGCCTCGTAGCGCTTGATGATATTGACGCTGTCGTCCGTGGAACCTCCGTCGATGACCACGTATTCGAGATTGGGGTATCCCTGGCTGATGACCGAGCGGAGTGTCGCTTCGAGGAACTCGTCCTGGTTGTACGAGGGCGTGACGACGGAGATTCTTGGCTGATTCTGAAGTGTCTTCGGCATAAGACCGCTGCCTCGTGACGTGGGGCCGCACGCTCTTCACGACTCCCTCTGAGCCGTACGTAGTGTACCAGCACGCTCGCCGTCGCCCGGACACCACTCTCTTCCGCAGCTGACAACACCATGGCCGATGGCGATGACGCCTCTGACGCCGGCCCAGGTGAAGATGCTTCGGAGTGTGTATCGGTGGGCCTGAGCAGCGCAGAGAGTGGGAAGCCGTGACTCGCTACAGCTTCTTCATCGGGCGGGAGGCGGGGCGACCAAGCCTGTAGGTGGCAACGAGACCTGATCGCTCCAGCCGTGCCACCAACGCCCACGGCCCCCGCTCGAGGAGATCAGGGCCCGAAGTAGAGATAGGGTGTAGTGCTCCCCCCACCTCAAGCCACCGCCTGTAGTTGCTGAGCCCTGAACTGCTGCGGGCTCAGATAGCCGAGCGCCTGA
>JAFGIH010000827.1 GCA_016929985.1 Thermoleophilia bacterium
CTGGTGACGAGCAGGGTCCGCTTCGTCTCTCCGAACCCCAGCACTTTGAGGTTCGACCTCAGCATGCGCATCGACTCGAGAAGCGGCTCGTTGCCTTCCCTGAAGCCTATCGCGGGGTTGCCGCCCGCGGAAGATCTTATGGACCTGCGGCCTACCAAGGGAACGCTCGCGATGACAGGCAACTCCATGATCCGTTCCAGCGTGGCTTTGCTCGTGATGCGACGGTCGAGACGACTGAGAATGGCCAACGCCAGCAAACCAAGTGACAGTCCGGCCAGCAGTCCGATTCCCAAGCCCAGCAGACGATTGGGGAAGTAGGCCGACTCCGGAACGGCTGCATTCTCGAGGACGGAGTAGTCGCTCACGCCCATGGAGAGCAGTAAGCTGAGATCGTCCAACCGTTGCTTGAGCGCGATGCCGTAGGCTGAAGACGTCTCCTCTTCGGACAGCGCATCGATGCGTTCTTGGAGGAGCGTCTGCGCTTGTCTCAAGGCGGCGGAGGTGTCCCGCTGCCGGCTCTCGACGAACTCAGTGGCGAACGCGTTCGCCACGGCGGCCGCTTGTCTTGCATCCGAGCCCGTGGATGTGACCTCGATGATGTCGAGCCGCGGATCGGCCGTCACCTCAAGAGACCCGCGGAGTTCGGCGGCGGTGCGCCCGACCGTCATGGCTTTCGCGACCTGCTCCGCGAACGCCGGGGTCTGGAGTCTCAGTGCGTCGTTAGCGATGTTGTGCGGGGTCTCCGCGGTCCCGGTGGACGACAGGGCGTGAGAGGCCAGGTTTGCATCGTCCGCGGAGTAGGCGAGCAGAGCCGTTGTGCCATAACGGGGAGGGATGGCTAGGGAGGCTGCATAGGCAAGCGCTCCCAGCACGATCATCGTGAGTATGACTACCCACCAACGCTCGCGGAGTATCGAGAGAAAGCGCCTCAGGCCACTTTCCGGTTCCTCACGACCCGGTTGTGCGCGCATTGCACCCCGCAATCGACAGTGACGTTGCATCAAGAACTGTATCGGACGACGGGACGATATCTAAAGGGCGTAGTGGCGCACGACTCGGGCGTCACGAGGAGAGGAGCTGTTGCAGAAGAGCCGCGGCTGCTCCTGGTCGCGGCGATAGCGGATTCAGTCTCTGAGCCGTATCCAGGTGATCATGGGCTGCTTGGACCAGCTGGTTCTGGGACAGGCTGCGCAGCCGGTGGGCGGTCGCCCTGCTTCTTTCGTCCATCGCGAGAGACCCGGTGCTCAGTCCGGCTGCGGGTATTTCTCCACCGCCGGCGAGAGCAGACCAGTCTCGCAGCCCCGGGACGTCCGACAGTGCGGTCGTGAGGTCGAAGTCACACGTTTGACCCAAGGAGTGGCGCGTGGCCAGCAGAAGATTGATGGTCATGACTCCCGCCCGGTAGTGGAGCGACCAGTCTGCCGGTTCTCTGTCGACGGCCCTCTCACACGCGTCGATACCTAGAGCCAGATCGTCGAGCACGGCCCCGTGCCGGTCCGGCCGGCCCGATGCGGCTGCCTTTTCGGCGGCGCTCTGCAATATGGCAGCCTGGGTCAGATAGGGGATTGGATCGCGCACCAGGAGCCAACGTGCCGCCCCTGCCCGGTCGACGGCTCGAGCCGGGTCGGTCTTCGCGAGAGCGAAGGCCGATTCTTGCAGGCTGAGCGCAACATAGGGCAACGCTGAGAAGACGATCAGGACCAACGAGAGGGCGACCAAAGACCAACGGAAGCCGACAGACAGCAGTCCCTTCGGCCGCAGGAGCGGGTTGGGGTCGACATGCCAGGTCTTGAGGAAGCCCGACAAACGCCGCCAGATCGTCTCCGCACGTCCGTCGACTTCAGAAAGGCCCGCGGCGAGAAACAGGAGGGCGGCCGCGCTCACCCCGGACATCTGCCAGATCCATTCGATGCTCGAGTTGACCAGCCAATAGGACAGCGCAACCAGGAGAACCATCTGCCAGGCATAGGCTTGAGGATCGGATCCCCAACGAGGGTTGCAGATGCGAGCGTTCGTGGGACGGCTTGGCACGAGCCAGATCCCCCGCGCTCTCCTCCAGCCGGCTACACAGCGGGGCCACAGGAGCGCCACCAGACTGATAAGTACAATCGCGCTGAAGAGGGCTCCGCCGACTATCCCCGTCTCCGCGAGCGTTCGCAGGAAGGCCGAGTGCGGCTGTTTCGGCATTGCGGCCGCCGACGAGCGCAGTTGGTCATGGCTGAAGACGAAGTTGTCGGCCCCCACGCCGAGAGCCGGCTCGGACTCGAAGGCCCGCCAGGCAACGCTCCAGACATCGCTCTTGTCTCCGGGGACGAGATCGGTGACGCGTTCCCAACTTTGCGACAGCCATTTGACCGGTCCTCCGATCTCACTAGTCACCGTTATGCCGCCGTAGATGAGGCTTGCCGCCACCGCCACGAAGATGAACGAGCCGAAGATGGTCTTCATCCGGCGGCTGATCTTTATCCACCGCTCCAGCAGCGCCAAGATCATCCCCATGAACGCGGCGGTGAGAGTAGCCACCAGAAGAGTGCGCGCGCCTGCGCCTCCACCGACAGCCTCGGCTCCTTCCTTGAGGTATCGGTTCAGACTGGGAAACTCGTAGACCATGAGAAGGCCAGGGACGATGAGATAGAAGAGTGTGCGGAGCCGGGCAGGTGACACGATGAACATGATGACCGCGGAGATCGCCAGGCTCCAGAATGCGCTCTGGGAGTGGGTCATGATAGCCAACCCAAGAAGTCCGGTGGCGAGGCCTAGTGCGACACCCCGTACAGGAGCCCTCTCTTCAGTTCCCGCTGCAAGCCATATGAGCGGCCAGAACGCGATAAGGAAGAGGGCGGCTGAGCCGTCGGGGGAGGCGATAGGGAATGCCAGGCGCCCGGACGAGAAGACCAAGCCTACCTCAGCCGTCGACCAAAGCCTCCAGATGCAGGCCGCGAGTACGAACAAGGCGGCGCCCATGACCAGATAGCGAAAGAGCCTGCGGGCCAGTGGTTCCGTCAGATAGGTGGCTGCGAGTGCGAAGACGGCAAGTAGTGCGAAAACCCGTCCGCTCTCAAGAAACGCCTCGTGGGGAGAATCCGCCCAGAGCGAGGAGAAAGCTACCCACACGGCGTACGCGGCAAAGAGACCCAGCACGGCCAGCGAAAGCTGCCGCGGCCGGCGGGGGTAGATGATGAGTAGAGAGACGATCAGACCGATCAGGCCCAGCGCCAAGCCGGGCAAGAGCCATTGGCGCGGTAGGAAACTTCCGGATGAGAAGGCAAGCCAAAGCCACACCGCGAAGAGGACGGTGATCGGCAGCCCACATAGGCCTGCTGAACGAAGACGGCTCCCGCTCTCAGGAACGGTGCTGACGTCAGACGTCAAGCTCTGTCACCCGGTCCCGCAAGTGGGTCAGGAGTCTTTGGGGGGCTCCGGGGGCATGCTCTCGGTGGGAGCCTCTGGTGAACCGGGTTCTCCCTGGCCTTCGGGGAGTCTGCGCGGTCGGGACAGGCGCCGCAACATGATCCCTCCAACGATGAGTACCACGACCACCAGGACGGCCATCGCTATCTGGAACCCCGAAACGGGGAAGACCTCGCGTGCCATGAGGTCCATGACGGCGTCGTCCAGACCGGACGTGACGCTGGGATCGCCGTACTCGTGAAGCTGGGCGTCGTTGAGACAAGTCTGCAGCTGTGAGGCCGTGTATGTGTTGTTCAAGACACCGTCAACAGCATAGTCATCGTAGATATCCTGAGGGGACGAGCCGGCGGTGGCCACGCCTCCGCAGATCAAGACGAAGATCGCGACACTCACTGCGAGGTAGGTCGCGCGTCTTGCCATGTGCACCACCCCATCTCTCCTTCGGCCGGCAGACTGGTGTCCTCAGTCTACCAAATCCAATTGTTGCCTGGGTCCGAACTGGAATCGACTCAATCGATTGACAGCACCGCCGGGGCAACGTACCTTGTAGGCAGAAGAGCACTTTTGACAGAGGAGGCGCCGTGGCTGATGTCGCGAGAACTTGTGCAAACTGTGGCAACGTCCAAGCGGTCGGTGATTTCTGTGAGAAGTGCGGGACTCGCATGCCGGCCGCAAGTTCTGTTGCGGCCGCTGCGCCTGCAGCCGGCGCAGCCGGGGCCGCTGCAGCGTCCACGGCTGCACGGTCGTCTACTCCGCCACCTGTCGGTGCTCCACCGGCTACGCCTCCGCCCACGACTCCGCCGCCCTACGGTGGCCAGCCGCAGTACGGCGCCCCGCCCCAGTATGCGGCTCCTCAGTACGGCTATGCCCAGAAGCGGGAAGGCTGGAGCAAACTCTTCGACTTCTCTTTCCAGGGGTTCGTGACTCCTGGGACTCTGAAGACGCTCTACATCATCAACCTGGCGGCTATTGGTCTATTCGTGCTGTTTCACATCATCTACGTGGCCATGATGGGGGGGCGGTACGCGGTGATTGCGTTCTTCATCGCGATGTTCACGGCCGTCTTCTGGTTCTTCCTGAGCCGAATCATATTCGAGCTCATGGCTACGGCTATGCATATCCGCGACAAGGGGGACAAGTAACCTCTGATTCTGTCTCGGAAGGCTTCGGCCGGGAGGAGAAAGTGGAAGGGCCGCCCGCAAAGCGGCCCTTCCACTTTCAAGCGCCTGATTTGGTGCGCGTCCCCACTCCCTCGTAGACGAACCC
>JAFGIH010000828.1 GCA_016929985.1 Thermoleophilia bacterium
GCAGCGCCTAGGCCAGCTGATAGACCTCATGAGCAGCGTCAAGGTGGGCGACCGGGAGAGCCGCTCCAAGGACGTGCTCGGCCGGGTGTACGAGTACTTCCTCAGCCAGTTCGCGAGCGCCGAGGGCAAGAAGGGCGGCGAGTTCTACACCGCCCGCTGCGTGGTCAGGCTGCTGGTGGAGATGCTCGAGCCCTACCAGGGCCGCGTCTATGACCCCTGCTGCGGGTCGTCGGGCATGTTCGTGCAGTCGGTGGAGTTCATCCGTGCCCACGCCTCGGGCAACGGCAACGGCGGGGGCCTCGCCAACGGCGGCGGCTCCGCGCGCGGTGCCGCGCCGGGAGCCGGCAAGGCGTTCGCCGACATCTCCATCTACGGTCAGGAGAGCAACTACACCACCTGGCGCCTGGCCCGCATGAACCTGGCCATCCGCGGCATCGACGGCCAGATCGCCCAGGGCGACACCTTTCACAACGACAAGCACCCCGACCTCAAGGCCGACTTCATCCTGGCCAACCCGCCGTTCAACGTCTCCGACTGGGGCGGCGACCGCCTGCGCGACGACAAGCGCTGGCAGTATGGCGTGCCGCCGGTGGGCAACGCCAACTTCGCCTGGGTGCAGCACATGGTCTACCACCTGGCTCCGAGCGGAGTGGCCGGCTTCGTGCTCGCCAACGGTTCGATGTCGTCCAGTCAGTCCGGCGAGGGCGAGATCCGCAAGAACCTCATTGAGGCTGACCTGGTGGACTGCATGGTCGCCCTACCGGGCCAGCTCTTCTACTCCACCCAGATACCGGTCTGCCTGTGGTTCCTCGCCCGGGACCGCCAAGACCACAGCTTCCGCGATCGCCGAGGGCAGGTGCTCTTCATCGACGCCCGCAAGCTGGGGAGCATGGTGGATCGTACCCACCGGGAGCTCACCGACGACGACATCGCCCGCATCGCGGGCACCTATCACGCCTGGCGGGGAGAGAAGGACGCCGGCGAGTACGAGGACGTGCCGGGGTTCTGCAAGAGCGCGGACGTGGAAGAGATCCGCAAGCACGGGCATGTGCTCACACCTGGGCGGTACGTGGGAGCGGAGGCGCAGGAGGACGACGGCGAGCCCTTCGAGGAGAAGATGACGCGACTGGTCGCGCAGCTGCGGGAGCAGCAGGCCGAGGCCGCGAAGCTGGATGCTGCCATCGCCGCCAACCTGGAGGGGTTGGGGTATGGCGAGTGAGGGGGTACCATGAACTCAGCGACAAGCAGTTGAAGGGGATGGCTGCCATGAGATTCTCTGTTACGGTCGACCGGGACGAGGACGGGGTCTGGATAGCAGAATGTCCGGCTATCCCGGGCTGCGTAAGTCAGGGGGACACCCGCGACGAAGCTCTCTCCAACGTGCAAGAGGCCATAGCCCTCTGTCTGGACGTACGCGCCGAGCAAGGGCTACCGCTTACCATCGAGACCAAGCAGGTGGAGGTGGCTCTGTAGATGCCCCCACTACCTTCACTGAGCGGGCGCGACGTAGTGAAGGTGCTTGAGTCCTTGGGCTGGCAAGTGGCTCGCCAGAGGGGGAGTCACATCTTGCTTGTCAAGGAAGGCTCGTTCGCCACGCTCTCTGTGCCGGATCACCGCCAGGTCGCCAAAGGCACCCCACTCCTGCGAGCCGCGGACCTGACCGTCGCGGAGTTCGTCACAGCGGCTGAGACTCTGTAGTCACCGGGATGCTCCAAAGACATCCGCGGCGGGTTCGCATGGCCACGTCGACGCTATTATCACTTAGCCCGATATGTGATAATAAGCCTCAGCCTTATTTTCACTTGTGAGAAGAGGGATGCTTTTATGAAGCGGGGGATGGCAGGGCGATACGAGGTCACCGCGATTGGGGGCGAGCGCGTGCGGGCCTTCGTACCCGCGCCGCTGCCTCCAGAGCCTACGGTGGAGATGAGCCCAGAGTGCCAGCGCCTGGTCGAGACGGCGCTGTTGGCCTGCGGACGTCTGGATGCCGTCACGGCGCTGTTACCCGAACCCGACCTGTTTCTCTACTCCTACGTCCGTCGCGAGGCGGTGCTCTCCAGCCAGATAGAGGGTACGCAGTCGTCACTCTCCGATCTGCTGCTCTTCGAGCTCGACGATGCCCCCGGCGTGCCCTTTGACGATGTGGCGGAGGTGTCCACCTACGTGGCCGCTCTGGAGCACGGGCTGGCCCGTCTGGCGGGTGGCTTTCCGCTCTCCAACCGACTGCTGCGCGAGATCCACGGCGTCCTGCTCTCGCGGGGCCGGGGCGCCAACAAGCAGCCCGGCGAGTTCCGCACCAGCCAGAACTGGATCGGGGGCACCCGTCCGGGCAATGCCACCTTCGTACCTCCTCCGCCTCAGGAGGTGGAGCCGTGCATGGCCGCTCTCGAACGGTTTCTGCACGACCCCTCGGCGCCGGGCACGCTGGTTAAGGCGGCGCTTGCTCACGTGCAGTTCGAGACCATACATCCTTTCCTGGACGGCAACGGGCGGGTAGGGCGTCTGCTGATCTCGCTGCTTCTGCATCACGATGGTCTCCTGCGGCAGCCGCTCCTCTATCTAAGCCTCTACTTCAAGCAGCACCGCGCTGAGTACTACCGCCAACTCGACGCTGTACGCACCACCGGTGATTGGGAGGCCTGGCTGGAGTTCTTCCTCACCGGCGTGGGGGAGACTGCCGGCGGAGCGGTGGACACGGCCCATCGGCTGCTCGCCACCTTCCAGGCTGACAGCGAGCGCATACAGAAGCTGGGCCGGGTGTCGGCCAGTGCTCTGCGGGTGTTCGACGCCCTGCGCCGCCGCCCGGTGGCCGACATAGATCACTTGGCCCGCGAGACCGGCATGGCCTACTCCACCGCCGCGCGCGCGGTGGCAGCCCTGGTCAACCTAGGTGTGTTGCGCGAGCTGACCGGCAGGCGCCGAGGCCGCGTTTTCGCCTACGACCGCTACCTGGCTATCTTGAGCGAGGGGACGGAGGCGCTGTGAGCGAGTGGATTGCCACAACAATCGGCGAGCAAGCGACCCTCCAGCGTGGATTCGACATAACGAAGACCGAGCAGGTCGAAGGTGATGTCCCAGTGATTTCGTCCGGTGGCGTGCTGAGCTACCACGACGTTCCGATGGCGAAGGGGCCTGGAGTGATGCTCGGCCGAAAAGGCGTTCTGGGAACAGTGTGGTACACGCCAGGCGACTATTGGCCCCATAGCACCTCGCTCTGGGTCAAGGATTTTCACGGCAACTACCCTCGCTTCGTTTACTACTTCTTCAAGTGGCTCGGGCCACGCCTCGTGAATATGGACGTGGGTTCGGCAAACCCCACGCTCAATCGCAATCACGTACACCCGATGGAAGTGCGGTGGCCACCGCTTCCTGAGCAGCGCGCGATCGCCCACATCCTGGGGACCCTGGACGACAAGATCGAGCTCAACCGCCGCATGAACGAGACGCTGGAGGCCATGGCCCGGGCGCTCTTCAAGTCGTGGTTTGAACCGCCCCGGGTTCATTGGAGACTCAGTTGTTTGAGTCCGACCTCTTCGGCCAGGACGTGTTCACGATAGTAGATCTCTTCGA
>JAFGIH010000829.1 GCA_016929985.1 Thermoleophilia bacterium
AGCAGACCGAGCACCAGCACCAACAGCACGAGGCCGATGATGGTTCTGGACTTTCTCATGAAATTCCCCTTCCCGAATGCCCTTCAAAGCGTTGTCGTTTTCCAAGGGTCACATTTCGATCGCAAGAACGCCCTGTCCCCGATACCCCCTTTGCCTCCGTGGCCGCCCAGCAGCCTGACACCTTCCAGCGAACCCGACCTGCTGGTGAACGCCATTATCCACTATCAAGTCGCCTCCGTCTTGAACAATGTTGCGTATCGCTACTTGCCCAGGTACTTGAGCGCGCTCTTGCCTGCGATGCGCCCCGAATTGAGGGCGAACGACGAGGCAAGGCCGGAAGAGCTCTTGATGGGATAGCTGTCGCCGTACATGCCCCCGGCGTCGAAGCCGCCCGCGTACAGGCCGGGTATGGCCACGTCTTTCTTGTCGAGCACCTCGAGCTTCTCGTTGACCTTGACGCCCCCCATGGTGCCCAGGAAGACGGCGCGGCCCCTGACCGCGTAGAACTTGGGCCCCAGCAGTGGACGGAGATACCGCCGGTCTTTCGCGAAGAGCTCATCCCAGCCCTGGGCGCAGTAGCGGTTGTATTCCTCGACGGTGGCCCGCAGGACGGCCGGGTCGATCTCGATCTGCGCGGCCAGGTCTTCGAGCGAGTCGGCTGCGAACACCTCTTTGCTGCCGTTGTCGAGCGCAGCCTGGATCTCTTTGCGCAGGTTGGTGAGCTTGTAGCCGGGCGGGTATTCGACCCCTACGCCCTTGTCGAGGCCGTGCTCCATCAGCCTTTCCACTATCGAGTCGTCGATGATGCTGAACGTATAACCGTCCTTCTTGTAGCGGGCCTGAGCGTTGCCGACCGGCGTATCCCAGAAGGTTATGGTCTCGTCGCAGAAGCGCTCGCCCCTGGCGGTGACCCACAGGTCGGGCTGGGCGGTGGCCTGCTCCAGATTGCAGCCCATGGCGAACTCGTCGCCCACCGGTCCGACACGGAACATCTCGATGGTCTCTATGCCGTCCTCTGCCGCCCCGACCTCCCATGCCATGCGGATGCCGTCGCCGGTCTTACCGGTGTTGCCCACAGGCGTGATCTCGGTGCCGAGCTCGAAGCCGGTGTACTTCTTGATCCATTCCTTGTTGTTGGCGAATCCGCCGCTGGCCACCACGACGGCCTTCACCGCCACCTCGACCTCTTCACCGTCGGACTCGGCGACGACGCCCACGATCTTGCCGCCCTCTTTGAGGACGCTGACCACCGGCGTGCCGGGCAGGATGGTGACGCCTTTGCTCTTGGCCTGGTCGACCAGCGCCTTCACCACAGACTCGCCCCTGCCCTTGATGACGTGGTAGGTGAGCGGCGACTCAGGCATGTTGATGGTGGCCTCGGTGAAGACCACGCCCTGCTCCTGCAGCCACGCTATGGTGGGGCCGGACTCGTTGACGATGGCCCTCACCAGCCGCGGGTTCGCTCGCCAGTGGCTGTAGTCCATGGTGTTCTTGAAGGCCTGGTCACACGTGTAATCGACGTAGCGCTCGCGCTGCAGAGCGCTCTCCACGGCGAAGGTGCCCTGGAAGAAGTTGGAGGTACCTCCCAAAGACCGCTGCTTCTCGAACACGATGACCTTGGCCCCGCCCTCGGCCAAAGTGACCGCCGCGGCCAGGCCCGTGGCGCCGGAACCAATGACCGCCACGTCAGCTTTTTCGGGTATCGAGCCCATCGTCATTCCTTTCTCTAAGTTGTGACGAAGTCACAAACGATCAGTAACTGCCCCAGAACTCGATTGTCTTGATCTTCAGTCTCAAGTCGCACTGGAGACATCGCGCCGACTCCTCGCCGGCAGTGTCTTCGTCCATGCTCTCCACCACCTCGCAGAAGCTGCCCACCCGCTCTTCAGGCAGGAGGCAGTGGTCGGCGGCCCGGCTCAGGGCGGCGAAGCCCGGCCCCGGGCCGAGGCACGTCGGCAGCTCTCCCTGCGGAGCCAGCTTCCGGTCGATCCGCCCGCCGCCGCCCAGGTACTTGTCGAGCGCGATGGCGGCCTTGCGCCCCGAGGCGATGGCCTTGATCACCGAGGCCGTGCCGGAGACCGCGTCTCCGGCGGCGAACACGCCTTCCCGGCTTGTCGACGAGGTGAACGAGTCGAGCTCCACAAGGCCGCGGTCGGTCTTGTCTATGTCGAACCCCTCGGGTATCTCCGAACGCTGCCCTATGGCGAAGATGACCGTGTCGGCCTCCAGCGCGTGGGTGGAACCCTCGACGGTGTCTATCTGCGGCGCGCCCTCCTCGTCGAAGACGCAGGCCGCCACGTCGAGGAACTCCACGCCGGTCACCTTGCCGTCTTCAGAGAGGATGCGAGTGGAGGTGTGCGCGGGCCTAAGGATGATGCCCTCCTCCTCGCCTTCACGGATCTCGTCGTCGCTGGCCGGCATCTCTTCGCGGCACTCCAGGCAGGCCATGTAGACCTCCTCGGCGCCCAGCCGCCGGGCGGCGCGGGCGCAGTCGAAGGCCACGTTGCCGCCGCCCAGCACCACCACCCGCCGGCCCACGGCAACCTCATTGCCCAGGTTGACGTCGCGCAAGAAGTCGGTGCTGACCAGCACACCCGCGCTGTTCGCGCCCGGGATGCGCAGCTTCTGGCCTTTGTGGGTGCCCACCGCCACCACGACGCCCTCGTAGCCCTCGTCGAAGAGGGCGTCGAGTGACTCCACACGAGCGCCGGTGCGGATCTCCACTCCCGCCTCCTCGATCACCTGTACTTCACTCAGGGTGACGTGGCGCGGCAGCCGGTAGTCGGGGATGCCATAGCGGAGCATGCCGCCGGCTTCGGGCAGCGATTCGAAGATGGTGACGTCGTGGCCCTGCAGCCGCAGGTAGTAGGCCGCCGTGAGGCCGGCCGGGCCGGAACCGATCACGGCCACGCGCTTCTCGGTGGAGTCCTTCGGGGTCATCTTTTCCCGCCACAGGCTGCCGTCGTCGTGCTCGGCCGCGAAGCGCTTGAGTTCCCTGATGGAGATGGGGTCGTTGATCTCGCCCCTGCGGCACTCGCTCTCGCAGGGATGGTCGCAGACGTAGCCCAGCACCCAGGGGAAGGGCACCTTCTCGCGGATGACGGCGGCGGCGGCCGGATAGTCGCCCTCCTTGACGAAGCGCACGTAGCGCGGCACGTCGATCTCAGCCGGACAGGTGCTCTTGCACGGCACCAGGCTCGCCTTGCGATTGTCGCCCTTGATGAGCCCCTCTTTGTCCTGGATGGCCCCGGTGGGGCACACCTCGGTGCACGCGCCGCAGAAGCGGCAGCCCGACTCGACCAGAGGGGCGCCCTCGGCGGTGTAGACGTGGAACTCTTTGCCGTGCCGCTTGTAGTACAGCACGCCCACCCCGCGGAGCTCCCAGCAGGCCCGCACGCAGCGCCCGCACAGCACGCACTTATTGGGGTCGTAGGAGAAGAGGGGATTGGTGGTGTTCACGGGGAACAGCTTGGAGCGCCTCTTGACCCGCGACTCCTCCACGCCCAAGTACTGCTTGAGCGATTGGAGCTCGCAGTTGAGGTACTTCTGGCAGATGCCGCAGTC
>JAFGIH010000830.1 GCA_016929985.1 Thermoleophilia bacterium
ACGAAGACTTTCTTCTTTGCCATGACTACCTCCCCTCCGTGATCCAGCTACTGAACCGCAGACCGGAGGCAGGATCATAGTCGCGTGCGAACGCCTCGGGATACTTGGTTCTCCACTCCTCCATCTGAGCCATGCTGACCTTCTCCACCTCGGCCAGATAGCCGCTGGTGGCCTGGCCGCCGGCATGCTTGGAGGTCAGGCCCTTGGGCGCGACCACGTTGATGGCACCGCCACGATCGAGAGTGAAATCGTTGTCGATGAAGTCGGCTCGCGCACCATGGTCCACCGAGATGACGCCCGGCATGATGCGTTCCCATACCAGGGCGCCACAGAGCACGCTGCCGCGCTCGTTGTATACGCGGACGATGTCGCCGTTCTTGATGCCCCTCTTCTCAGCTTCGGTGGTGTGCATCCAGCATGGCTCGTACCAGTAACCATCCCAGCCCCTGATCTTGCCGGTGACGGTCTCCTTGGTCCAGGGGATATCGTCGGCCTGGGCGTGCGTACGCCACCGCCCGTGATTGGACATGACCAGCAGCGGGTACACCCGGGCGCGGACGCTCGAGATGCGCTCGTCGTGCGTGATGCCCTTTTCGATCCACTTCGGGATGCCCGGACGCTCTTCGTCGTTGGGGAAGGCGTTCTCCAGGCTCTCCGACCAGAACTCCAGCTTGCCGGTAGGCGTGGGGAGCGGGTTCTTGACCGGGTCTTTGTAGAACTCGTAGAGACCGGCCGGCCACTTCTCCCAATCCTTCTGGACCGGAAGCACGGTGTATTGCTTCTCCTCGAACTCTTCCCAGGGAGTGATCTGCTCGAAGTTCATGCCCACGTAGGTGCCCTTGATGAGCTCCTCGTCGCTGAAACCGTCGGTGACCTCATCGAGCATGCCCATCTTGTCGGCCACGGCGCATACGACATGGTAGTCGGTCCTGGCCTCGCCGACCGGCTCGATGGCACGGTTCATGAGGATGACGCTTTGGAAGCTGTCGCCCTCACGGATGCACGGAGAGATGTCGTCGCACTCGAGAGTGGTCGTGACTGGGAAGACGAGATCCGAGCACAGCACATCGTTCTCGAGCCAGGGATGCTGAGCCACGACACACTCGATCTTCGGATTCCGGAAGGCGTCCATGACCTCCCCGCCGCCGCCCCAGCAAGTGACGCGGCAGGGGGTATCGGTCCACATCATGTGGATCTCGGTGCCACCCTTCTCCTTCTCGATGGGATACTCGTAACGCCGGTACTGGTCGGAGGTCGGCTCCTCATGGCCTCCGGTGCCCCAGAACTCCACCTTGCCGTCCCTGATGGCCTCTTCAATGAGCACCTTGGGGATCATCTGCTTGCCCCACGCCGTGGGAGTGCCACGATGCGGCTTGAGCAGGCGCTCGCCGTAGGGCTGGCTCGTCAGATTGGCGAACGGACCCATGTGATCGGCGCCGCCCGTGATGACGTTCTTCGGCATGCCGGTATAGGCGATCTGCGCCTGGTGGACGCCCGGCTTGCCGAGGCCCTGCATGCCGAGCAGCACGCACTCGAGGCGGGCCGGCTCGGTGGAATACGGGCCGCGGGCCATGCCGCCGGCGAAGTAGTGACCGATGGTGACCGTCTTCTTCGCCCAGTCGCGGGCGAGAGCCTTGATGGTCCAGGTGGGTACGCCGCACTTGGGCGACGCCCAGGCCGGGGTCTTGGGAACGCCGTCTTCTTCACCGAGCACATACGCTTTGATCTTGTCGAAACCGACCGTGTGGGTCTTCACGTACTCTTTGTCGTACGTGCCTTCGGTGATCCAGATGTACATGAGGGCCAGCTGCAGCGCCGCATCGGTGTTGGGGAGGATGGGGATCCACTTGTCGGCATGGATAGCCGCCGCATAGTTGAGGTCGGGGTTGATGTAGACCTGCTTGACGCCGATCTCGGTCCAGAAGTACAGCAACCGGCTGGCGAACTGGCCCCTGAAGCCCCAGGTGGTGGTCTCGGGGTCGCCGCCCCATACCACTACCATATCGCTGTTCTGGCAGATGTCGTTCACGAGGTTGTCGTTGGGGGCCATCATGCCGATGAAACCCTTGCCCCACACATGCTTGGAGCCCCAGTACCAGCCTTCCCAGCTGTCGGGGTTTCTGATCTGCTGCGTGAATCCGCCTAGCTTGTCGAAGAGCAACGTGGAGCAACCATGCGGAGCATGCACCATCTTGCACTCGCCGTGACCGTCACCCTGGACCAGGATGGCCAGCGGGCCGTAGGTGTCGCATATGCGCTTCACCTCGTCGGCGGCGATCTGCGCAGCCTCGTCCCAGGAGATACGTACGTACTTGCTCTTGCCGCGGTTCTGTGGGTTGCGCCCTCCGGGGCCGACGGAGCCCGGGGCCCCCGTGGGATCCCAGTCGATCCGCTTCATGGGGTACTTGACGCGGTTGGGAGAATAGGCCCTCTTTTTGTAAGCAAGACTCCAAGGGGCCGGAACGGACTTGAACAGAGGTTCGAGAGTCTTACCGTTCTTGGTGATCTTCCACGCATTGAACGTCTTGGGATCGTACTTCTCATCCCAATGCAGCGGACGGATACGGATGATCTTGCCGTCCTTGACATCCACGTTGCAGGGACAGGCGCCGAATATGCCTCCACTGAGGCCCAGTGCCTTCAGCACCGTTTTGTCAGCACCTGTGGCTTTGACCGTCATGCAGTTACCCCTTCCTCATCGTTGGAACACATCCGTCGTGGGCAGGTCCTGGTGTTTGGGCCGCCCACCCCCGTTTGCAAACAAGTGCAGCCCGAAAAGCCGGGCTAAATACATCATAGTCAAACTTCGGTATGCCCGACATACTTCGGCGGAACTTTTCATCAAGCCGAGCTCCTATGCAAAAGACGCATAGCCCGATGGTCATGCCGGCCGCGCGCGATGGACGCACACCGCCTCAGACTGAGACGGGGTTGTTCTTGAGAACCTCGGTGGCGATCGCCATGAAGGGGGCCGCCTCCGCTGTCTCTCCCGGCAGAGCGATCATGGAACCGTCGTCGAAGTACAGCTCGACCTGGGGTTTGCGAGACCGTAGGAAGAGTAGATAGTAAGCGCCCGCCGCCACGCTTCCCAGCACGGTCAGGGCCCCGAACGCTTTCAGACTGGGCTTCATCTATTCCTCCGGTGTCACTTCGTCCACAGCCGTCTCGACGCTCATGGCCTCGCGGGCATCCCGCAGGCAGGTCCTCAGGTCGTAGAGCACGAGGCCGACGCGGCTACTCTTCTTCCCGGTCGCCAACATGCTCATCGCCCCTTCGCCCGTCTCGCGTGCGAAGAACACATACCCCGACGGAGTCTCGACGACCAGCTGAGTCACCGGCTGCGAGCCCATCTCCGTTGTCCGCGCCTCGATGAGGCGGGTCAGCTCTTGGGCTTGGACGATCGTCTCTCCCTGCGCCTCTTCGGTCATGTTGGAGGCAAGCACTCCATCCGGGCCGATGAGTATCGCTTTGTCTATGTCGGTGGAGATGTCGAGCATCTCCGCGAAAGCAGCCTCTACCTGATGTGCCACCAGCGCCTCCTCTCCTGCAGACAGGTCGAATGCCCCCTCGAGAATGGTGAGCCCAGTTTACCACCGGTGACCGCTGACCCCGACAAGCAAGAGGGGCCGGCGCCGCGGCGTTTCACACGAAACACCGCGGCGCCGGCCCCAGACGAGATCGGGGCGCCGGACGGCGCCCCGATCGATCAGGTCTCTCTTGTAGCAAAGACCGCTTCTCTACATCATGCCGCCCATGCCGCCCATACCGCCCATACCAGCAGGCATGCCGGCGCCTTCCTTCTCGGGCTTGTCGGCGACGATGACCTCGGTGGTGAGGATGTTCTTGGCGATGGAAGCCGCGTTCTGCAGTGCAGACCGGGTGACCATGGCCGGGTCGATGATGCCGGCCTTGACCATGTCTTCGTACTCGCCGGTGGCGATGTTCAGGCCTACACCCTTGACCCGGGTCTTGACCTCGTTCACCACGACCGAACCTTCCAGACCGGCGTTGTTGGCCAGCTGACGGAGGGGCTCTTCCAGAGCACGAGCCACGATGCGCACCCCGGTGAGCTCGTCACCTTCGGCCTTGATGTCGTTGATCGCCGGCACCAGGAGCACCTGGGCCACGCCGCCGCCCGGAACGATGCCTTCTTCAAGAGCCGCGCGGGTGGCGCTCAAGGCGTCCTCGACACGGTGTTTCTTCTCTTTGATCTCGGTCTCGGTAGCAGCGCCGACCTTGATCACCGCCACGCCGCCGGCCAGCTTAGCCAGCCGCTCCTGCAGCTTCTCGCGGTCGAAGTCGGAGTCGGTGTTGTCGATCTCGGCCTTGAGCTGGTTGATGCGAGCCTTGATCTTGTCGAGCTCGCCCGCCCCGTCGACGATGGTGGTGTTGTCCTTGTCGACGACCACCTTGCGCGCCCGGCCCAGCTGAGCGATCTGAGTGTTCTCGAGCTTGAGGCCCATCTCGTCGCTGATGACCTCGCCGCCGGTGAGGATGGCGATGTCTTCCAGCATGCGCTTGCGGCGATCGCCAAAGCCGGGGGCCTTGACCGCGATGCCGGTGAAAGTGCCGCGCAGCTTGTTGACGATAAGGGTGGCGAGGGCCTCACCCTCGACGTCCTCAGCGATGATCAACAGAGCCTTGCCGGACTGTATGACCTTCTCCAGCACGGGGAGCAGATCCTGGACCGAGCCGACCTTGCGGTTGGCCATGAGGATGTAGGGCTCGTCGAGAACCGCTTCCATGCGCTCCGGATCAGTGACGAAGTAGGGCGAGATGTAGCCCTTGTCGAACTGCATGCCCTCGGTGAACTCCAAATCCATGCCGAACGTGTTCGATTCCTCCACGTTCACCACGCCGTCCTTGCCGACCTTCTCGATGGCGTCGGCGATGACGTCGCCGATCTCACGGTCGTCGGACGAGATGGTGGCGACCCGGGCGATGTCCTCTTTGCCGTGGATCTCCTGCGACATCTTCTTGATCTCTTCAACGGCCACTTCAACAGCGCGCTCGATGCCGCGCTTGATAGCCATGGGATTCGCGCCCGCGGCCACGTTCTTGAGGCCCTCACGCACGATGGCCTGCGCGAGCAGGGTCGCGGTGGTAGTGCCGTCGCCGGCGATGTCGTTCGTCTTTGTGGCGACTTCCCGTACCAGTTGCGCGCCCTGGTTCTCGAAGACATCCTCGAGTTCGATCTCACGGGCGATGGTCACACCGTCGTTGGTGATGGTGGGGCTGCCGAATTTCTTGTCGAGCACCACGTAGCGGCCCTTGGGGCCGAGGGTGATCTTGACCGCGTCGGCCAGCGTATTCACGCCCCGCTCGAGCGCGCGACGGGCCTCTTCGCCATACAAAAGCTGTTTTGCCATAAATCCAGTCTCCTTCGTCGATTACCCTTGGCTATCAGCCTTGGGGCAGGATGCCGATGAGGTCAGTGGCGCGCAGGACCAAGTAGTCGTCGCCGTCGAGCTTGAGTTCCGTGCCCGCGTACTTCGCGAAGACGACTATGTCGCCGTTGCTTACCGGCATGGGGATCAACTTGCCGTTGTCGTCGTACCTACCGGGGCCGGCCGCCATGACCTTGCCCTTGGTGGGCTTCTCTTTGGCCGTGTCCGGCAGGACGATGCCGCTGACGGTCTTCTCTTCTTGCTCCAAGACCTTGACGACGACCCTGTCCTCGAGTGGCACTAGTTTCATGCACAACCCTCCTATCGCTCGCGCTTTCCACTTGTTTGATCTGTGCCTGACGAGGCACCAACAAAACCACTTCCGACGATTGGCACTCTCGACCATCGAGTGCCAAGCGTTGCGTATGTTATGCGCAGACTCAGGATTTGTCAAACCAAAAAGCCAGATTTCTTGAGATCAGCCGTCCAGGTTCACTGGGTACCACTGACCCAGAGACAGCGAGGCCGATGCATCGATCCCCATGTAGCGGGGATAGTCCAACCGCGGCCCGTGAAGAGCGGCCGCTCCGATCATGGCCGCGTTGTCCGTACAGTAGGCGAGCGGAGGGACTACCACATAGAAACCGGCCCTGCCTCCGGCCTCCACGAGCCGCTCGCGCAACAGCGAATTGGCGGCCACCCCCCCTGTGACGGCCAGAGCCTCCGCGCCCTGCTCCTCAGCGGCCTGGACCGCCTTGCTCACGAGGGCTTCCACGATGGCACGACGGTAGGAGGCGGCCACGTCGGCGGCCTTGGCCGCCCGTTCTTCCGGCGTCATCGCCCGCAGTAGATAGTAGAGAGCGGTCTTCACACCCGAGAACGAGAAGTCGGGCTGCGTCGAGCGCCGGAGACCGATGGGGAAGGCGAACGCTTCCGGGTCTCCGCTCTTGGCGAGCTCGTCCAACTCCCTGCCACCGGGATATCCAAGACCGAGCAACCGGGCGCCTTTGTCGAAGGCCTCTCCGGCCGCGTCGTCCAAGGTCTGCCCAAGAAGCGTGAAGGTCGAGTGATCGTCCACACGGATGAGCAGCGTGTGACCGCCGGAGGCCACGAGGGTGACCATAGGAAGAGGCGCGTCCGGGTCCGCTAGCCACGCCGCGGCCAGATGGCCGTGGAGATGGTTCACCGGGAAGAAGGGAAGGCGCCTGCTCCACGCTATGGCCTTCGCCGTTTGCACTCCCACCAGCAGAGCGCCGATGAGTCCCGGGCCTACGGTCGCCGCGACACCGCTCAGATCTTTCACGCCGCATCCCGCCTGGCGTAGGGCCTCCCCCACCACGGCCGTCATCCTTTCGACGTGGGCACGACTCGCCACCTCCGGCACCACTCCTCCATACCGTTCGTGTATGGCATCCTGCGAGTGGGTGACCGAGGAGAGCACCCGGCCATCGGAGGTGAGAACGGCCGCGGCGGAATCGTCGCAGGACGACTCGATGGCGAGCAGCCGGGTGAACGACCTTCTGCGCCCGGCGAGGTCGTCCGGACCGGC
>JAFGIH010000831.1 GCA_016929985.1 Thermoleophilia bacterium
CGAGTGGTTCCAGATGACGTCGTGGGCGAACTCCGGGAAGAGCCTCCGGCCGATGGCCCAACCGATCCGGCTCAGGCCGCGACCCTTGGGGAAGTCGAAGCCCACGTAGATGGTGAGTAGACTCACGCCCGGTCTCAGCTCGTCGAGCACGAAGGCCAGCATGCCGCCCTCGCCCATCCCCTCCACGATGCGGTAGAGCAGGTAGCGCTCGGGGTCGATCTTCTCCAGGCCGATGCAGAAGTAGAGCCGCAGGATCTTGACGTCGTAGCGGATGACCGTCCCCACTTCGTTCGGTGTGCCCGTCACCCTGCCGATCTTCACCCAGCGAGGCCACAGGTACTGCCGGTCGGGGTCGCCGAAGGCGCCGAGTTGCCGCAGCACGGCGTCTTTGCTCGCCCGGATGCGGATGGTGAACATGCTCTCCATCTGCGGAGCCTGGGAGGGCGGCTCCATCCCTTGGACGGCAAAGAGGGCCTTGCGCGTCTCTCCGACCCGCTCCAGGGGGACCCCTGTCCCGTAGCGCGGTATGCCCGTCCAGTCGAGACCGAAGAGCCACTCGGTCGCGATATCCCTGAAGGTCAGGATCAGCCCCCCGGCGAAGATGCGCCAGAGTGAGGCCGGATGCAGCATCCCCGCCAGGACGTGTCGGTAGGCCTCGTCGCCACTCGCGGCTCCCCACAGCAGCGGGGCCAGGCGGTGCTTGTGACGGGGCGTCTTCATGCGTTCGGTGATCACGGCGCGGTAGAGCACCCTACTGAGGCCGGGGTTCGCGAGCACCCAGTGGCTGAGCTTGAACACCATGCGGCCGTAGCGGTTGTCGGCGTCGAGGTCGCGGACGACCGTCCCGTATCGCCGGGCGAGGCTCCTCTCGTCGATGCCCTCGTCGAGCACGCACTCCGCCAGCGCAGACGAGGTGGTGAAGGCGGAGTAGAGGCCGTCCTTGTAGAGCCGGGCCACGGCCAGGTCGCCGGCCAGCGCCACCCGCTCGCCGAAGGGGTTCTTGGCCGCGCCGACGGTCATGTTGGGGTTGCAGCAACAGCGAGCCGTGAGCTCGGCCTTGTGGGGGATGAGCCGCCGGATGTTCGGCAGTTGCAGAAAGCGCTCCACCAGGTGCAGCGAGGCCGAGGGCTCGGCCCGGTCGACGCTCTTGCCCAGTAGCACGGTGGTCATCCAGCTCCTCTTGGGCATCACCGACGCCATCTCGATGTGCAGGTCTTTCGAGCCGTACTGCATGAAGTGCATCTCGCCCTCGATCATCCGCATGCGCTCCTCGCTGCCGCGCATCTCGGCGATGACGGCCTTGCGCACCTTGGGCGGCCGCAACCGGGGGATCATGCGTTGCAGCGCGGCCAGCACCGGGTCATCCCGCAGATCCATGCCCGGCGAGCGGTTCACTCCCCCTGCGAATACGGCGAAGTCGGCCTCGGTCTCGCCGCCCGCGGTCGCCGTCTGATAGGTGACGACCGGCCTGCCGGCGGCCGAATAGTGGACGTCGCTCACGTCGGCCGTGATCACCCGCGCCCCCTCGTCGGCGGCCACATGCAGCAGGAAGGTGTCGAAGTTCTGGTATCTGCCGGTCCGTTGCCGCGGCCGCGAACCCCGGAACACCGAGAGCAACTCCCGTCCTTCGGGGACGGGCAGAAGGATGCTCTTCCAGTCGCCGTGCACCACGATCTCGGTGGGCCGGCTCTCGATCACCTCGTCGGGTATGATGATGTCCTCGGCGCGCAGGCCGTCGACCAGCCGGGGCGACACTCCGCCGGCGCAGTAGTTGCACCCTTCCCACGATGAGAACGGCACGGGGCTGTAGAAACAGATCTCGGTCTTCTTCTCAAAAATGATCACGTTCACGCCTCTGCCGGCCCGCCGGGCTGCGCGTAGAAACCGGATCGCGAAGAACGAACCGGCCGGCCCGCCGCCGACCACCACCACGGTGGCGTTGTCGGGCAGGGGGAGGGTGGCGTGAGCGCGTCCGCCGCCCCGGCCGGGGCCGGCGGCGCCCCGGCCCGTGAGGCCAGCACCGGGGCCGGCGCCGCCCGGCGCGGCTGCGCGGCGCCACCGTCGAAGCGAGCCGTCACTGTCCGGTGAACTCATGACCTGTCCTCAGGGAGTTTGCGCACACTATCCCCAAAGCAACTGCTGTCTAGTCGCCGTCAGAATCCATCCTTGGACCGAGGTCCGGCCGAGAGCCGCATGCGAGAATGGGCCGATACCGTCGAGCCGTGTATACTAAGTGTATACAAAGGAGGCGGCATGAGGGTGAAGGTCCGTCAGGTCGGCAACAGCCTTACGGTCACAATACCGAAGGAGATCGCATTGGATCTGGGCATCACTCCGAAGATGGAGATGGATGTATCGATCAAGGATCGTGTGGTGGTCCTGGAACCGGCGGAAAGCCGCTGGGAGCGTCTGCTGGCCGAGACGCGGAAGCTGGCGTTCGAGCGTGGCCTGACCGAGACCGACGTCGATGAGGCCATCGCGGAGTCTCGTGACAGAGCAACCTGAGAGGGTAGTGCTCGACACAAACGTGCTCCTCTCGGCCGTTCTTTTCGGCGGCTTGCCGGGCGAACTGGTCGAGGCGGTACGGTCCGGGCGCGTTCGGGGAGTGACCTCGCTCTACATCTTGCGCGAGTTCCAGGAAGTCCTTGCACGGCCACGGTTCGGTTTGTCGGCGCGACTCGCCGAAGAACTGGCGGTGGAGATGGCCGGGATGATGGAGTTGCTCGGTGTCGAGGCGGCCACACACAGATGGGTGGGCGACCCCAAAGATGATCCCGTCGTCGAGACGGCGCTTCAAGCCGGCGCGACCGTCATCGTAACCGGGGACCGCCGGCTGCTTGCCGGCGTGGTCCCCGGAGTTCGCATTCTCACGGCGGCGGAGGCCGTGGTGCGGCTTGGTCTGGTCTAGCAGCTTCACCTTCCATAGCTTGGTTGCCGCTGCGGCTGTGCTAACGTGAGAGCCGGATGCAGAACGAGGAGACGACACAGCAGAAGTACCTGGGGAAGAAGGGGCTCATCATCTTCCTCGCTGCGCTCACCGCCTTCCCGGCTCTGTCGACCGATCTATACCTGCCGGCCTTGCCTCGGATGACCGAATACTTCGGCGTGCCGGAGTACCAGACCAATCTCACTCTCATCCTGTTCTTCGTGGTGTACGCGGTGTCCATGTTGGTGTGGGGGCCGCTGAGCGACCGCTATGGGCGCAAGCCGGTGCTTCTCGTGGGGCTCACCTGCTATACGGTGGCGGGCGTCCTCTGCGCAGTCGCGGGCGACGTCTATCAACTCATGGCTTACAGGGTCTTGCAGGCTTTGGGTACCGGGGCGGCCAGCGCCACTGCCATTGCCATCGTCAAGGATGTCTATCACGGCAGGCGGCGCGAGGTCATCCTGGCCATCATCCAGTCGATGACCATCCTCTCGCCGGCGGTGGCCCCGGTCATCGGCGCGCTGATACTGCGCTTCACGTCGTGGCGGGGGGCGTTCGTGGCGCAGGCCATCCTGGGTCTTCTGGTGCTGGCCGGATCGGCCGTCTACAGCGAGACCGTGGGTGAGAAGCTCACCGGCAATCCCCTGTCGTCGCTGCGGCGTCTGGGCGTCGTCGCCAAGAATCGCACCTTCATGTTCTTGGTCTTCAACTTCTCGATCCTCGGCATGGCCACCATGGCGTTCATCTCCGGATCGTCATACATCTATCAGGTGACCTTTGGTGTGTCCAGCCAGGTCTACAGTTTCTTCTTCGCCATATTCGCCGTGGCCGCCGCGGCGGGAGCACAGGTATACGTGTGGCTCTCGCGCAGGTGGCATCGCAACAAGATCGTCACGGGATGCTTCGCGGCCTCGGCGATCAGTGGCGTGCTCGTGCTGCTGGTTGGCACGCGGGGGCCGTGGGCCTTCATCCTGACCTTTCTTCCCACGACGGTCGCGTTCAGCTGCCTGCGGCCCCCGGCCGCCTATCTGATGCTCTCGCAGCACGAAGGCGACTCGGGTTCGGTGGCCGGCGTCATGAGCGCGCTGCACATGGCCATCTCGAGCATAGGGATAGTCGTCATCTCGCTGGAACTGTGGGGCCGCGTGGAGTTGATCGGAGCCATGATCCTCGGCTTCGCCGTGATCAGCCTGATCTTGTGGGTGGCAGTCGGTCAGCCGCTCGTGAACAAGCAGGGAGACGACGTCCTCAGCACGCGGTAGGCAACGGGCGAGGCAGGTCGGCGGCCGGCGTCCTAGTCTCGGCGGGGCGAGCAGGTGGAACTGTCGAGAGAAGCCTTCGCGTCCGTGGCCTCGGAGCCGCCGGCCGTGGTTGTCCGGTCGTCGAGCACGGCCGTCATGTTGCGCCACAGACACACGTCGGCTTTGAGGTACTTCGCCTTGATGGCGTCGGAGCAGTCGTTCTCCAGAGGGCAGGCCCGACACACCGCGTTGCCGGCGGCGCCCGCGGACGCTTTGTCCGCCTGCGCGCCTTGATCCATGCGGCGTTGGACGTACGTCAGCAGCCCCTGCACGTTCCCCTGGATCTTCACCTGGAAGGCGGGCATCACGGGGGGTTCGTCGTAGATGAAGGTGCCGGTGCGCCATTGAGCAAGCTCGAACACCTGGTCGAGCACCTGCCGCTGCATGACCTTGCGCACGTTCGTCTCGCTGATGAGGCCCTTGTCGACGAGGCGCTGTCCCAGAGGTTTGAGCCGTCTCTCGCCGGGGGTGAGGGCCGCGTCTTCGATGAGTGCCTCGCGCAGCTGCGCTTGGGTGAGACAACCGGTCTTGATCAGACGGGCGCCCAACAGGTCGTCGGTGATGGGCAGCGAGATGCCTTCCACGTTGCCGTCGACAAGGTAGACGAAGCCGTTCTCCTCGGAGTCACGGACCTCCAGCACGCCGGTAGCCGCGTTCTGCGCCAGGAACTGGAGCACGCTCGCCAATCCGAACCTACGGATGGATCCCTCGAGTATCATGGGCGGTGTATCGGCACCCGGGGGGGCATACCTTTAGAGCGCCGGCGCTGGCGGACGCGTCTACTACCGCGCCCGCCGCTCGGGCCCGGCGCCGCCTATTCTTCGGGCGGTGGGCCGAACTGCATCGGTTTGACCCATTCGAGCTCGGGCCGCGGCCTGCCGAACGCCGGTTGCACAGGCTTGCCCGGGTCATCCTTGGC
>JAFGIH010000832.1 GCA_016929985.1 Thermoleophilia bacterium
AGGTCCTGCAGGAAGCAGAACTTGCCCTCCAGGTTGTGAAGCTGGCGCTTGGTGGTCTCCTGCTCCCTGTCGCGCCGGGCTTTGTCCTCTTCCAGGAACTTGTTCCGCTCCTCCAGAGCCGTGATGTACTTCTCACGCTCGATGTCCGTCTGCACTCGATAGCGCGACCGCAGGATGGCGAAGGCACTCCCGCCGGTGCCCAGCCCTCCGAAGACAAAGGCCAGGATGGCGACCCACAGTGGCAGATTCACAGAACGTCACCCCCTCCGGTCCAAGAGAAGGACGAGGTATTCCGCATGGTGACCCAATGGCCCATATCGGTACGGGTAGTCCAGGCTACCCACTCCCAAAGACACTGCGGGCCGCTCGCGGCGGCCCGGAGGTTGAGGCGTCTTCTGCGTCTGCGTCGTCTCATCACGTCCTTCTATGCCGCCGGGGCTACGTACTTGGTAACGTTCAGCGTCCCGTAGGCGAGCGTAACGACGTTCTCACTGGCCAGGGTCGCGACGAGCTGGAACTCACCCATGCCGATATCGAGCGTGGCGGTCTGCGCGTCGGTGAGTTCGGCCTTGATGACCTGAGCGCCCGGATAGGAGCCGGTCAGACCGCACGTGATCTCCAGCGTCCCGGTTGCGCGCTCCAGACGGAGCTTGATAGTCCCGGCGCTGAGGTCGGGCCATGCGTTGTCGGTCCAGGTGAGCGCCCGAGCGTCGGCATCCGCGTAGTCGTCACCCTGGACGATCTCGATAGCATCCCCGGCGGCAGACACCGGCGAGACTACGGTGAAGGACCTGTCTACAAGGGCAGCGATCGCAGCAGCGAGCGCCTGCAGGTCTCCGCTGGCGGCCGCTGTCTTGTCGCCGTCGACCCCGAGAGCGTCGCGGATCTGCTTCCGTTCGTTCGTGGTCCAGTCAGCTTCGCCGCCTTCGCCGGCAGGTGCGTTCTCCAACGCGCCCTCGGTGTATTGGTAGTTTTCGCCGTCTGCCTCCAGCATGGTCTCCAGCTTGGCTGCGGTCGCGTAGGCATCGCCTGACTGTGGGTTGTGAGTTCCGGCGGCTAGCGTACCGATGATGCGCTCAAGCAGGGTCGTGACACCAGCTGTATCTGACCCGTCGTAGTCATTGAGGTTCCCGATTGCAGTCAGCACGTCGTCATCCGCGCCCTCCAAGGCGCTGGCAAGTTCCGCGTTGGTTGGCATATCGTCTATCAGCGCCTTGAGAGCAGAGAGCCCATAGGTGCCCGAGTTGACCTTGGCGTAGCTGTCGCCACTCTGCGCAGTGTGTGTACCAGTTGCCAGCGTGCCGACGATGCGCGACAGAATGGTGGCGATGTTCCCACCCGACTCGGGAGCAGCGTTCTTGGCTGCATCGTAGGCTCCGGTGAGCGTCATGGCCGCCCCGGCCGCCAGGGTGCTCGGAGCCGTGGTCCCGAACAGCACGTCGTACACGGACTCGTCTAACACCATGAAGTCTTCGGGCTTCATGTAGTAGGCGGTGGCGCTCAGTGTGAGCCTCAGCATCCCGATGGTGTCGGTATGGCCGGTGGAGAGCGTCAGGATGTACTGAGCTTCCCCGCTGCCCGCTCGGAAGTAGCCGTCCCCCGAGGAGTTGGCCAGTGTCACGTCGGCTTTGGTGCCGACCTTATACACGTCGCAGTTGATTCCGGGGGCATTGTAGGCAAGGTCACTCTTAAGCGCCCCGTCTGCCGTGGCCCACACGGGGCCAATCACCACGTCCCGCTGGGTGCTCTGTCTCACGAATCGCATATCAGTCTCCCAACAGTAGGTGGTTCAGCAGAGGGATGGAGATGCCCGCCGCCGCATGTTCAACGGTCAAGCGAGGCCGGTAACTCGACCCCTCCTCGGTTTCGAGGAAATAGAAGCCCTCCAGCTCAGTGGCGGGTGCATCTCCGGTCCTAAAGCGCGACGTACAGAGCAGGATGTCTGTGTTCCCGGTCCTGTTGATGGCCGCGAGAAAGGCGCTCTCGCTCGAAAGCGAGCGGTAGGCCCCAGTGGTGAAGCTCGCTGCCGCGATGGAAGCCAACTTGGTCAAGCCCGAGATATCTGCTCCCGCCACCCAATCCTCGGTGCCAAAGGATGCGCCCAGGTCAACCGCATACGCCTCCAGGCTGCCCGGCGAACCCTGCACGCCATAGGACGGCTGCGGGTAGAGCGCCAGGGTGGCACTGCTCACCACGTCGTCATCGGGAATGCCGGACGTGTCGAACCTAAGCAGAGCGACGATGCAGTAGTAGGTGCCGCCGCCATACTCTTGGTCGGCGATGAGGTGATAGTACCCGCCCGTGTCAAAGGCGTTCAGGAGCATGAGATTCGATCCAGCGCGGGCCGTCGCATAGACACTGTTGTAGCTGACCAGGAATTGGTCGGTCGCGGCCGCCGTATAGAGGGTGCTGGTAGACATCAGGCAGCCACCAACCCAGACGTATCCACACCTGGGACGCTGCCCTTGCTCATGCCACCGCCGTAAGTGCCGGACATGGAGCAGCCCGCGGGATAGGCCCCGCCGCCCTGCGGAGAGCCGCCGTGTGTATAAGAGCCGGGAGGTCCGCTGATATCAAGGCCGGTCATCTGCACGTTCCGGCAGTTGTCGTACCAGTACACCGCCGCGCCCTTGTCGACCCCGCACTCGAGGGTGCAGTCCTCCCAGGTGACGTCCTCGAGCATATTGGCCGGGTCGCCCATGACCACCGGGTAGCGGCCGCTCGCGGAGCAGTCAGCCGTCACGCGCCGGAAGATGAGGTTGCGCATGGGAGCGCCCGGATGCTCGCCCCACACGTGCACACAGTACCCGCCCGCCCCGGTCGCCAAGATATCCTCATAGAGACAATCTTGGGTGTCGTCGGTCACATACATGCCGTGATAGCGGTAGGTGCCCAGACGGTGGCAGTGGATGTCTAGCTGCCGGAAGGTGCTCTGCCGACAGGCCCGCGTGAAGAGACCCTGATAGCAGTCGCTGAACTGGGAGCGCTCCACCACGACCCCGGTGTTCATAGCTCCCTCGGTCGATAGATGCAGACCCCGAAGCGCATGGGCGAACTGCACGTCTGCCACTTGGAGTCCTTGCACTCCGATGGCCTCGAACAGCACCACGTCACTAAGAGCACTCGGGTTCCAGCGAGGCGTCCCGCTCAGCCCCAGCATCTTGACCGACATATCCGCCCCGCCCTGCCAAGCGTAGAGCAACCTACCCGCCGCGCCCAGGCTGAGAAGGGTGGCGGGTCCGGCCCCGAACAGGTGCATCCCCGGCTTGAATGACAGGTAGCCGCTCAGACCGTAGGTGCCGGGTGGAGCGTAGACGGGTAGCCCCTCGCTCTGTCCGGCGGCAAGAGCAGCCACAAAGGCGGCGCGGTCATCCGCTACGCTGTTCCCGATCGCGCCGAAGTCGAGGACGCTTAGGTAGGGTTTAGGAGTTGGGCTATCTGGGACTTGAGGGTTTCCAGTTCCGCTACCGCCGTCTCCAGGGATACCACCCGTCCCTCCAGGTCTTGTTGCTCCAGGGCGAGGGTACGGGAGTCGAGGTCGTCTACGATCGATTCGAGCGGTTGTTCGTCCAAGTTGTACGGGCGTGCCATGTCTGTCTCCTATTCTCATCGGTACTGATCTTTCTGCCTCTCCAACAGGGCGCTGACCTGCCGGCTGAGTTCCTTCACCTGCTTGGCGGTCTGAGTCGCCGTGGGCTTCTCCAGGACGATGAAGTCACGATTGCGTTTGAGGTCAGAGAGCAACCTGCGACTGACCGCCCGCGTCCCCTCAAGAGCGGATAGTTCGCTGAGTTCGTCTTCGCTCAGCGCCCGGTCTTCAGCGAGTTCCAGTTTCTGACCCACTCGCTCGAAGCGTCTCACTCTCCTCTTAGCTGAGTCGATCTGCGTGCGCTCGATCTCCACGCCCTGGCGAATGTGAACGATCTCGTCCATACGCTCTCCTAGCTTGCCCTCAGCAGTCTCTGTACCTGGCGCCGTATCTCTTCAGAGTGCGAGGCCGGGCTGTAGGTCTTGATGCGGTCCCCCATAAGGATCGTGGTCTCCGGGCTGCTCGACTTGCGCGTGAGCTCCAGGATGCGCAGGTCATCGGTCCCTACCAGTTCCTGAGTGACCTGAACACTGTCGCCAGCATGGAAATACTCGGCGTCCTGGTTCAAGGCCGTCGCTTGATAGCTGACCTGCGGGAATGCCTTCTCCTCCACAATGGCCATCGCCTCGGCCACCAGGGAAGCGCGATCACGGATGTCCTTGTTGATGTGCAGAAACCTCTGGGTTTCGTAAAGGTCCTCAGAGGTGTTGCCCGAATCGTCCGTGCCGGTGGAGGCCATCTTCACGCTGAGTTGGAAGGGAGCGTCCCCCGCGCCCCTGACGTAGCCCAGGTTCTGTATCTCGCCTATCTGTGTCATCGGGACGAAACTCACGAGGTTCACGCCCTCGCGCAACCAGCCGATGTCAGAGGCGGTGAGGTCGTATCCCTGCGTGGCGTCGTGATAGATGCGAAGTTCGACCGTGTCGAACAGATACTCGCCCCCCACCAGTTTCTTGAGTTCGCGCAGGGCCTCCATTACCGAGAGGCCGTTCCAGTTGACGGCTATGCGGTTCTCGGTTGAGAGAGTGAACCCCGACACCGACACCTTGACGGCGTTCACTATCACCTCGATCACGTGGCTTCGGTGCTTGTTCAGGCCCGCGACCGCGTAGGAGGTGGCCGCCGCCACTGAGAGGCCGGTCACCTTAGCCTCTCCGTCTACCAAGATGTCGGCTTTGGCCCCCGCCCCTCCCGCGGCGAAGTTGACTGTCACCTGATCTCCGCTGAACACCCGCCCCAGCACGTCCTCAGCGGTCTCCGAGTAGACCACCTCGTTTATGGCATCCAAGGTCCAGCCGCCGTACATCTGGAAGGCCGGGTCGTTGTAGGGCACGTCAGGAGTCCGGGCGTCAAGCGAGCCGATGTAGGTCCAGCCGGTGGCGCTCTCGTTCTGTCGGAAACGGACTCCCCGGAAACGGACCTCCACCCCCCCAGGGTTGTCCTCGACCTTGAGTTTCAGTACGCACTTCTCGTTCAGCACGTCGTACCACGAGCCGGCCTCGAACGAGATCCATGTCTCGTCCCTATCGTAGTCGAGCGGAATCTCCTCAGAAGTGGACTGTACCCCGGCTGCGTTGGTCCAGGAGAGGACGAGTGTGACACTGCCCGAGAAGCCCGCTCCCACCCAGAACTGGCACAACGATTTGATCTGCGCGCCGGCGGTGTGGTTCAGTCCCCAGGAATCGAGTTCCGCCTCGCCGTCGTCGAAGGCCGTCGCCTTGATATACGGGGTGCCGGTCGATACCGACTCCCAGGTGCCCGTCTCTTCGATCCAACCTACCGGGAAGCCCTCGGCGTCCAGGGTAGCGAAGTCGCCGTTGTACCAGTCATGCTCCGGCTGCCCGCTCAGCACCGCTTCCATGATCTCGGTCGGCGTGTGCGACGGCATGGAGAAGGCTGAACTGGCGTAGTTGGTGTAGTGGCGCTCTAGGTCCACTTCCGCTGAGAGACCTTGGACCGGAAACTGGTTCTTGTACTTCTCGGGCTTGAAATCCTGGACGCGATACCAATGCCCCCTGTACTCCACATACCAACCGCCGGTAATCATGGAGGTGCGCTCATCGGTGGTTCCGTCGATCTTGTTGTAACGCCAGGGCAGCATGACGGAGATGGTGTCTGCCCCGTCCAGTTTCTCAGTGACGGTGACCTGGCCGGGGAGAATGCCCCGGAACTCACGGCTGGGGCTGAAGGCCCGCACGGAGTTCACGGTCGGGACCGTACTCTTGGAGCGATAGCGGCAGATGCAGCGCGCCTCCGCCTGGGCCAGCGTCGGGATGATGGAAGAACCTAATTTGGCCCGCGCCCCCGCTTGGGCAAGAGTAACAACCTCATGATGGCAGGTCAGCACCAATTTGGAGGTCTGCGCCCAGGTGGGATAACTGCCACTGGTATCAAGTACCATATGACCCCAGGGCGAGGGGGCCGTTCCGGATTTCTGCTCCTGTGGGTAGAAGACGATGCGCAGCTTGTATCCCAGCGCCGCTCGAGCAGCGTCGGTTTCGATGAGGTCGAGCAGGTTGGTCCCATCCAGGGTCATCGCAACCGGAGTGTCTGCCACCAGCGTATCGGCGCCGACGTAGGCGAGGCGCGTGTAGTTGCCCAGGCTGTCTCCCGGTATCCAGTCCGCCACCCCATATCCCCAGGTGGCCCCGAAGTCATAGGCTATGCACTCGACCACCCAGGCGCTCAACCCACCATCCTCCGCAGCCAGATAGAGGTCAACATCATCTACCTTGAGCGTGGACGGAAGAGCAGACAGGTCGAACTCCATGCCCATCTGATAGACACGCCATTGGTGTACAGGCGCGAAATAGTAGTAGCAGGTCCCGATCCAGGGGTACGAACCCTGGGCAAGGGTGCCGCTGCCCGCGCGCGCGTTCTGCCACGCATAGACGAGAGAGGTGGATTTGGCGTCGCTGTATACCTCTTTATAGCCGTCGTAACCAGACAGATAGGGGTATATGGTGACCTCAGACACTCAAAGCTCCTGAAGCTCCATGATGAAGGCGATGTAGTCGTCCTCCTCCATGTCGATACCTGTGGGCAGGTTGGAGTGCAGAAGCAGGCTCCCAGCCTCGCTTGCCGTAAGAACGCCGCACTCCCGAATGGTCTGCGGCGTGGCGCCACAGGTCATAGTAAATGTGCATTTGAGCGTGTCGCCCGTCTGGGCAATTGTCACCTGGCTATTGACCGTGGTCTCACGAGCCTCAACGCCCTCGGCCCCCATGGCCGTATCGCCTCGGGCGGCGACGGTGCCGTCTGTGCCCCACGTCCCATAGAGCGTCTCGGCGGCCATGAGAGCCACCTTCCAAGCCAAGGCCGCGTAGGTTTGGACATCAGCCATCGTGGATCACCTCTTGCTGTCTCAGGAGCTTGCCCTCGGAGTCGTACTCGGACGTCACCGTGCGGAACTCCTCGCGGAAGGTGCCGTCCGGCTGCTTGCGGCCGATCCTCATGCGGACCCTGACAACGCGGGCCCTGCTGGAGGCGGACGTAACGCTCGGCTGTACGGTCTTGGAGTCCATGCCTCTCCTTACTCGAAACGCCTGCGGAACGACACGCCGAGCGTGAAATCGGTGCTGGATTTAGTCACGGCGTTGGCCCCGGGAGACAGGGCGGGAAACTGAGCGGCCGAGGCAGTGTTGCCGAAGTCGCGGGTGCCGTTCAGGAGCACGTTCGGAAGGTCCGTCTCCACCACGAGTACATCCTCGTTTGCGAGTGCCCCCTCGTAGGTGAATACGTCGCTGCCCACCTGGAAATACAGACCATCCGCCAGCGTATCGGTGACCGTGCAGGTGTAGGTTGGGTAGGCGTCAAGGTCGCCGGTATTGTTGATGGAGGCCGGGTCGGTGAGCGTCCGCGGATTCTCGTCTTCCCACCACCCGTAGCGCTCCAGTTTCCAGTCGAATTCAACGTCGCATCGGTCGTAGGGAAGCGAGTCTATGGACACCGGGAAACCCAGCGAGCGAGCAAAGGTACGCAGCCCCAGTCGTCTTGCGGGCACCTTGAGTTCGCACCAACCCAGACGTGACGACATCAGGCCGCGCAGCACTCCGAGTTTCCGGCATAGCTCTTCGGGAGTGTCCTCAACCACTACGCAGCCGAAGACAACGTCCTCAAGTTCGCAACGCACCGGAACGTCGTTGGGATTGGAGCGGCCGGGAACCCAGGTGCGGGCCATCTCCTCCTTGGCGGGCGAGTCCAGACCCGAGACCTTGGGCGTGACCAGTCCGTAATAGCCGAGGTCGACCCCGTTGAACCACTTTTCAGCGATATCTGTCACGCATGCCTCCAGCAGTTGCGCTAGTAGTTGTAGCGAGCTGCGTACTGCTCTCGCCCGAGCTCCTCTAGTACCCCCGCGATGCGACCCACTTGAGCGTCAGTGATTGGGCCGTCAGTCGAGATGTGAAGGTTGATGTCCAGCGAGTCGTGACTGCCGCCTGGTACCACCCGCTCAGGAAGGCCGGTCTTGTTGACCGCCAGCGTCACGCCCGGCATGAGCCACCCGCCGTCGTCGTATTGCTTCGCGTTGCCGTAGAAACTCTCCCATGCCTGGTCGATGGTGGCCTGGTGGGACGCCTCGTTGACCTTCTTCCAACCGCCCTCCATCCCCAGGTGCGGGTCCCATTCGTAGTCGGAACCGGGGTGGGAGCCGGTCTTGTAGACACCTAGCTGGTCGTACAGGTGCGCTTGCCCGTAGTACAGGTTCTGGAGCGCCGCCTTCTGCGCGTAGTTGTCCACGCCGGCGATGAGAGCCTGGTACTCGGCGACCGTCATCTGGCCGGTTGGGACCGCTCCGATATCAGCGGGCCACCCACCCCCAGCGCCGACACCAGAGCCACCGCCCGAGAGCGTGGTGTCCACCTTGGCGAGTGCGCTGTCCATCACAGCCCCGGTCATCTCAGTAATGGCACCAGTGACGTCGGTCGCCATAGCCATGATGATCTCGATTTCCTTGGCGTACTTCTCTACCGCCAGATCGATCTGCTGCTGAGCGTTATCCTCTATCAGCCGCCGCTGATCGTCGTAGTAGGCGTCCGCCTTGCGCTGGGCCTCATCCAGAGCCCGTTGCTGGGCCTCCAGGGTCTTCTCTTGGGTTTCCAGTTGGGACTCGAGTTTCTGCTGCTCGATCTCCTGCTGCTCCTGGAGGGCTTTGATGGCCGCGTCGCGCTGGTCCTGGAGAGTCTTACGAGCGTCGGCACGGTCCTGCTGACGCTGCTGCTCGCGGAGGTTCTGGATGCGGTCGAGATCGGACGCCGATAGCGCCTGAGCGTTGTAGAGGCTCTGCAGTTCAGAAGCGACCTTGCGGCGTTCCAGCTCCCGGTCCTGCTCGTCCATGAGAGCAAGCTGCTCGTCGTAGTGGGCCGTGAGTTCGGCCATGTCCTTCTGCTGCTCTGCGCGGAGCCGCTCGCGCGAGGTCTGCATGGCCGCGCTCATCGTCTCCCCGGCGCGGGCGAGCGAGTCGGCGCGCCTGGAGAGTTCGGCCTGAGTACGGTCCCGCCACTCCTCTAGGGTGTCCAGTTCCTCGCGCATAGCCGTATCGATGGCCTGACGCTCGATCCCGAACATGGTCTCGATAGAGCCGATGGCCCGCTGCCCGTAGTCGAAGCGATCGGTCGCATCGGTGGCAGCGTTCATGAGATCGATGTAGCTGTTCAGTTCGGTCTGAGCCGCGCCCAACATCTCGGGGATGAGTCCGAGCGCCTGGGCCATGTGGCTGGAGGACTGAGAGAGCATGCCGAACAGGGAGTCGAGCATATCGAGTCTGCCGCTGGCCTCGTCAGCCGCCTGGGCGAGCGGGTCTATCCCGTCGTCAGCCAGTTCGTCCAGTTCTTTGCGTGCTTTGGCGGCGTCTTCGCGGAGGTCGTACAGATTCTCGGCCAGGTCGTTGATCTCCTCAGCCGGGAGGCCCTCGGCTTTGGCGGCCGCCAGTTGGGCCTCGGCCTCAGCCACCGCCTCACTGATGAAGCGAATCTGATCGAGCAGCACTTCTTCCAGTCGCTCGAGCGGTGCTCCTTCTGCCTCCAGCATTCCGTAGCGGGAGCGTTCCCTAGAGATGTACGACCCGGCGATGGAAGACCGCTCTCCAAAGGCGCTCATGATGCTACGGACCAGGTCACCGTCGGGTCCCAGGTCCGAGCGCAACTCGCCGATGAGGTTCTGGATCTCGCGCGGCAGGTCCTCGGTGACCACGTACTCGGTGGCCCCGCTCATGTTGATGGCCACGGTGCCGTGAGGTAGCGGACCCCCCACGTCGTGGGTGCCTGGTAGCCGCGTGCCTACTGTGGGACCAGGGAATACACCAGCAGTGCCGCCGAAGAGACCCAGGCCTGAC
Organism: Thermoleophilia bacterium; assembly: GCA_016929985.1. Next base: position 9,924 of record JAFGIH010000832.1, read on the forward strand.
AACGTGTTTTGCATCCGAGTGAGGAAGGCGTTTGCGTAGGATGTGCCCAGCAAGGCTCCCTCGGTCGAACCGTCAGTAGGCAGAGTCTCTTTGACGCTCTGCTCCAGATAGGCCGCCTGAGCCTTGAAGTGATCGGTCCAGGCTTCGACGTAGGACTGGGCAGTCGTACCTCCAGCAGTGCCCGATGCCTCGGCAACGGCAAGAGCCAGACCGTCCATATCCTTCGTAAGCAGCTTCTGCAGTTGTCCCAGGGCCCTCCGCACCACCTCGGGATCGGATCCAACCAGAGCAGCGACGTATTCAGGCCCCTGCTCGGCAGCCGCCATAATGACGTCGGCACCAAATTCAGGCCCATACTGCTCGGCGAGCTGTATCAGATTGGTTTCGAACTTGTCCCAGGCGGCGATGACCTCGTCCATCTTGGCGAGGTAGTCAGAGAGCGATCCCTCTGCCTCCTGCCAGATCGTCTTGGGTGAGGTCATAGTGTCGTGGAGGCCGGCGAGGGTCTGAGTATATTCGACCAACAACTCCTCATTGTCGGCCCAGTACTTGGCAGCCTCAGCGGCTTCCTTCGTCTTCTCGACCAGGTCTTCTGCGTCTTCGGCGGCCTTATCCATGGCCCCGCCGGCCTCGGAGGCAAACTGGCCCCAGTCCATGCCACCCACGCCGAAGGCCCCTGGGGTCAGAAGGTCGGGCAGCACTTGACCTCTAACCCCCCGCTCGTTGGCGCGACGCTGAGGACCCCAGACCAGCTCTTCCATATACTGCTCATAAGCGGTCTGATTCCAGCCCGCCTCGATGGCCCGCCGCAACTCATCATCGCTGAGAACGACGCCGAGCCGCCGGGCCAGTTCCATCATCTCGTCGGCGGTCTTCGG
>JAFGIH010000833.1 GCA_016929985.1 Thermoleophilia bacterium
CAGGCGCATCCGTTCACCTGCGAGGTCACGGCTGATGAGCGGCGGCAGTGGATCGCCGAGATCGACAAGATCGACAAGATGGACGCCGAGGTGATCATCCCCGGTCACGCCAAGCCGGGCATGCAGTTCGACAAGAGCTCTCTTGTGTTCACCCGTAGCTACCTCGTCGCGACCGAGGAAGAGTTGGCCCGTCAGGACAGCATCGGCGGTTTCTACTATGCGATGGCGGAGCGTTTCCCGGATGCCACTCTGCTCCATCTGAGCAACGAGATGAACGCTAACGTCTTCAAGGGCACGCGCGACTGGCACTGGCGGTAGGCGCGCGGCACGCGGCACGAGGCGCCTGGGGCGACCCCGGGCAAGAACCTACGGGGGTTCACGTGGCGACCATGTTTGCGTCGTCTCATGACGGCACTCGCATCGCTTACGACGTGACCGGCAGCGGCCCGGCGCTGGTGCTGCTGCACGGCGCGGGCAAGACCCGGCGCGACTGGCACAAGACCGGCTACGTCGAACGGCTGAAGGACGACTTCACCGTCATCACCGTGGACATCCGAGGCACGGGGGAGAGCGACGTGCTCACCGACCTCCCCGACTACACGACGACCAAGGTCTGTGGCGACGTCATTGCCGTGGCCGACGCCTGCGGGGCGGAGCGTTTCCTGCTCTGGGGATACAGCCTGGGAGGTCACATCGGCAAGCAGCTGGCGGCGCGGACCGACCGGGTCGGCGCCCTGGCCGTGATCGGCGTGCCCCTCTGGGGACCCATCGTGGACAACGTCTTTGACCAGTTCATCACCAGTTTCGTGACGAAGTGGCAGCCGGTGGCGGATGAATACAAGGCTGGGAAGACGACCGACGCGGCGAAGAAGTCGACCATCAAGGGCCGGATCCCGGTGTGGGTGGCCTTCTTCCAGGCGATGCGTGAGTGGCCCGCGATCGATCCGGCTACCATCCGCTGCCCGTGCCTGCTGGTGGCGGGCGCCAAAGGCGAGACCGGTGCATCCACGTGGGCCGAGTCCAACCGGGCGGCGCTCGAGGCGGCCGGTGTGCAGGTGCAACTGCTGGAGGGATTGAACCACGTGCAGGAGTTCAGCCAGATCGACGAGGTGTTCCCGGTAGTTCGCGGGTTCTTCGATCGACACCGCTAGGAGGGTCGGCCATGTTCGAGAGGACCGTCTCGGAGCATCAGGACGAGAGCTTCGACACTGTAGAAGCGGCCAGGAGCTATGCCCGGCACGCCCAGAAGGAGCGGATGAAGTACGGGGCGTTCTTGGATACGTTGAAGGCCCTCGATCGCAAGGGCAGGTATCTCGACGTGGGTGCGGGCACCGGGACTCCCGCCGTGGATGTCGCCAAGAACCATCCGGATGCAGAGATCACGGCTCTCGAGCTGTTTCCCGCGATGATCCAGGTGGGCGAGGAATACGTGGACAGCCAGGGGCTTCAGGACAGGGTCACATTCGTTCTGGCGGACGCCGCCGACAAGATGGCAGTCGGCGCCCTGGGGAAGTTCGACCTGATCTACAGCACCTACTCTCTTCATCATTGGAAAGAGCCTGGCCGGGTGATCCGCAACCTGCTGGATGCCCTGGTTGAAGACGGTATCCTCTACCTGCATGACCTGCGGCGGGTCTGGTGGCTCTACTGCATCCCTGCGCGCGGGGGGTTCTTCCGATCGATACGGGGGGCGTACGTCCGAGGTGAGGTCGCGAAGCTGCTCGAGGAGCTCGGGGTTGGGTCGTACGAGGTGAAGAACGAGTTCCCTTTTCTGCTTTCCGTTATCGTCCGCAAGACGAATTGACGGTCCGCGCTGGGTCGGGGCGGGGAGGATCCATCGATGACCGGGCTGATGAACGACAGCCTCAAGAAACTGGCCGCTGAGTGCGGCGCCGATTTGTGCGGCATCGCTCCGGTGGAGCGTTTCGCCGACGCGCCGGCGGGGTTTCATCCTCACGACGTCTTCCCCGGGGCTCGTTCGGTGGTGGCGTTCGCGGTGCGAATGCCCGACTCCGGGTTCGCATCCCGAAACCCGGTGCCGTACACTTTTTTCGCCACCCATGCTCTGGATGAGGTCTCACGCATCACCTACGAGCTGGTCGCGCGGCTGGACCGCATGGGTGTTGTGGCGGTGCCTGTGCCCAGCCAGCCGTACGAGTACTGGGACGCGAGCACCATGACCGGTAAGGGCATCATCTCGCTGCGCCACATCGCGGCCGCGGCCGGACTGGGGACGATCACACGCAATCACCTCCTCACCGGTCGGCGCTACGGCAACCGTGTCGCGCTCGGCGCGGTCCTCCTGGACGTGGAGGTCGCACCGGACCCGCCGTGCCTAGACCCGCGCTGTCCGGATGGCTGCAACCTGTGCCGTGACTACTGTCCCGTCGGAGCGATAAGCGACAAAGGCGTCGACCAGAAGCTGTGCAGGTCGGTCGCCGAGGGCCTCAACGAGAGGGGCTTCTACCTGTATTGGTGCCGGGTCTGCAGGGAGAAGTGCCCGCTCTCGAGGGGCGAGGGTGACCCGGAACCGGCAGCCCCGGCAGAACAGGCGGGATCGCCGACCAAGGAGCTGGAATCTCCAAGGGAGGGCTGGTGACATGAAGTCGAAACGGAGCTGGGTGAGAGGCGGTGGGGATCCCGCCGCTATCGAAGTCGGAGTATATGGGGCCTCCGGCTACATGGGCGGCGAGGCCCTGCGGGTGCTGACTGAGCATCCGGGTGTGAGAGTGGTCTGGGCGACCAGCCGGAGCGAAAAGCCACTGGAGCACTTCCACCGCAACTTCTATGGCGCGGGACTCAAGCTGGTGCGGCCTGAGGAGATCACTCCCTGCGACGCCGTCTTCTTCGCCGTGCCCACCGGGACTCCCATGCAGTTGGCCCAGTACTTCCTGGAGCAGGACACGAAGATCATCGACCTGGGGGCCGACTTCCGCCTGAAGAATCTGGCCGATTGGGAACGGATGTACGGCAAGAAGCACGGCTGCCCCGATGTGGCCGGCGAGGCGGTCTACGGGGTCCCGGAGCTCCATCGCGAGGCTATCAGAGAGGCGAGAGTTGTTGCCAACCCCGGGTGCTTCGCCTCCGCGGCCATCCTGGGGATGGCGCCGCTGGTGAAGGCGGGGCTGGTGGACAACGGCCGCATCGTCGTTGACGGGCTGTCGGGTACCGCCGGCGCGGGCGCCGAGCCGGACACGCCGCTGCACCATCCCGAGATCGGCAACAACGTGGTGCCCTACAACGTGGTCGACCATCGTCACACCTATGAGATGGAGCAGGAGCTGGGCCTGCTGGCGGCGGCTGAGGCTGCGGCTGAGACCGGCGCGGCTGCTGGGGCCGCGGACGGGGCGGCCTCACGCGGCGCGGCTGAGCCGGCGTCCGACAGCGCGGCCGGGGCCGCGTCGCCTGTCATCGTGCATTTCACCTCGTCCTACGTGCCCATCACGAGGGGCATCCTGGCCGTCTGCCACTGCTTCCCGGTGCTGCCGGTCACTCGGGAGGAGGCGCTCGCCGTCTACCGGGACTTCTACCAGGACGAGTACTTCGTGCGGATCTTCGACATGCCGCGCGAGCCGGGCGCGAGCTGGCAGTATGCTCCCTATCCGTGGGTGTCGGCGGTGTCGGGGACGAACTTCTGCCAGATCGGTCTCGAGGTGGACGAGAGGCGCGGCCGGATCGTCGTGTTCAGCGTGCTTGACAGCGTGGGCAAGGGCGGCGCGCACGCCGGTGTGCAGAACCTGAACCTGCTGTTCGGGCTCGACGAGAAGACGGGGCTCACGCGGCACGGGCTGCATCCGTACTGATGGTCTCGCAGACACGGGCCGGGGGAGTCCTGGAACGGGGCGAGGTCGGCAGGCTGGAGGACGTCATGGGCAGGTGTCTCGCGCCTAGGCGCGAGCTGGCGGCGGAGGGTGC
>JAFGIH010000834.1 GCA_016929985.1 Thermoleophilia bacterium
GACACCGAGCGCCTGCGCAACGGCTTCGTGGCGTCGGCAAAACGCACCGGCGGTTCCGAACAACAGACCGCCGCCGAGTGGGAGGCCTCGGTCCCCGCCCACCGCTTCGGCGACCCGTCCGAGTTCGGTCGTATGTGTGCGTATCTGTGCAGCGTACACGCCGGGTACATCACCGGCCAGAGCATCCTTGTGGACGGAGGCCTCTACCCCAGTACGCTTTGAGTCCCGAGGGTGCTAGGCTCTTGTCATGGACATCGTGCAGGAAGAGCGCTTCATGCGCCGGGCGATCGACCTTGGCCGTCAGGCCGCCGAGCGAGGCGATGGAGGTCCCTTCGGAGCGGTGATCGTCAAGCAGGGCCGGATCGTCGGCGAGGGCTGGAACCAGGTCATAGCAGGCAACGACCCGACGGCCCACGGAGAGATCGAGGCGATCAGGGACGCCTGCGCGCGGCTCGGTAGCTTCCACCTCGGGGGCTGCGCTCTCTACACGAGCGGCGAACCTTGTCCCATGTGCCTCGGCGCCATCTACTGGGCGCGCATCGAGCGGGTCTTCTACGGGTTCAGCATCCAAGATGCCGCTGGGGCTGGTTTCGACGACAGGTTCATCTTCGAGCAACTCGATCTGCCCCGCGAGAAGCGCGAGATCCCCGCGACACAGGTGCTTGGCGACGAAGCAGCGGCAGTACTCAGAGCCTTCGCGTCCGATCCCGACCGGGTCAGATACTGAACGGGCACGGGACCGCGAGAGATTCGAAGACCGACTCACCGCGAGAATGGCCACCTGCATGACCAAGTCCGACACCTATCGAGCCCTCCTCCCCACTCTCGCAGACTGGGATGCTTACCTGCTGGCTGAGTCGGGACTGCCCGGACCGCGCGGGAACCTGGAATTGGCCGTTGTCGTAGCCGATCTCGGCGACCGGTCGTTGTTCGAGCGGTATCTCACCTACACGCCGGATGTCGCGCCGGTGAACTCACCCTACGAGTTCCTCGCCTTCTGCGGCGTGGTCGGCTTGGGCCGGTTGCTGGCCGAGGGCGACGACGCGCTGCTTTCTACCCTGCGAGGCTTCGCATCCGACCCGCGTTGGCGCATCCGCGAGGCGGTGGCCATGGCCCTGCAACGGCTGGGCGACGTGGACATGCCCCGGCTCCTGGCCGCGATGCAGGCGTGGAGCACGGGAACGCCGCTCGAGCAGAGAGCCGCCGCGGCCGCGCTCTGCGAGCCGCGGCTCCTCAAGGAGCCCCATCACGCCGGGACCGTGCTTGCCATCCTCGACGCGATCACTGCCTCCATTCCTGTGCGGGAAGACCGCCGGGATGAGGGGTTCGTGGCGTTTCGAAAGGGTATGGGCTACTGCTGGAGTGTCGCCGTTGCCGCGCTGCCCGCCGTTGGCAAACCCCTCGTGGAGAAGTGGCTTGACCATCCGGACAAAGACGTCCGGCGGATCATGAAGGAGAACCTGGGCAAGGCCCGTCTTGCTAGGATGGACGCACACTGGGTGGAGGCCTGCCGCCTCCGGACCATAGCCGACAAGGGAGAATGACCATGGGCAAGCATTTCGTACTCATCCACGGCGCCTGGCACGGAGGATGGTGCTGGGACGGCGTTATCGCCGAGCTCGAGAAAGCGGGCCATACCGCTGAGGCGCCGACCATGCCCGGCCATAGTCCGGATGACGACCGTTCGACGGTCGAGTTCGGTGACTACGTGCAGGCCATCGTGGACGTCATGCAGCGCCAGCCCGAACCCGCCGTGCTCGTGGGTCATTCCAGCGCAGGCTTCCTGCTCATGTCGGCGGCGCCGAAGGTCCCCGACAAGATCGCGCGGCTCATCTTCCTCAACGCATTCATTCTTCCCGACAAGACGTGCCAATTCGATCTCGTCCCACCCGAGGCGTCGGAAGGCATGACCGCAGCGGCCATGGCCTCTCCCGACAGAAGCGTGCCCGTCATTGAGGACTTCGTCCGTGGGGCTCTCATGGCCACCGAGCCCGTGGAGATGCAGAACGCCCTTCTGGAACGCCTCGTCCCGCAACCACTCGCCCTCTTCACCACCAAGATCGACGCGACGCCGTTCCAGAGTGTCACCATCCCCAAAGCCGTCGTGTTCTCCAGAGAGGACGCCTCGCTACCGCCGGGTGCGTTCGTGGGCATGGCCCAGAGTCTCGGCGAGCACCGTTTCGTCGAGATCGAGGGCAGCCACGAGGCCCTCTTCACGAACCCGGCCGTGGTAGCCAAGGGCTTGTTGGACGCTATCGCGTAGTGTGAGCGCCCATGTGCAGATCCGGGTCGCGGCGCCCGCCGACGCTGAACTCCTGGCCGATCTCGGCGCTCGGACCCTGCGGGACACCTTCGGGCCCGACAAGACCGAGGCGCAGGCAGGCTATCTTGCTTTGACCTTCAACGCGGGACTGAAGTCCGGGGACCTTGCCGATCCAAACGCGGTCTTCCTCATCGCGGAGGTGAAGGGCGCCGCGGTTGCCTACGCCAGACTGCGCTTCGGCTTCTCACCGGAGTTCGTCGGCGGACTGGCTCCCGTGGAGATCGCCCGCATCTACGCCGATGCGCCCTGGATCGGCCGCGGAGCCGGCAAGGCCCTCATGAAATGCTGTCTTGCGATGGCCAAAGACCGGGACTGCGACATGGTCTGGCTCGATGTGTGGGAGAAGAACCACCGGGCCATAAGGTTCTACAAGAGATGGGGCTTCACCGCCGCGGGAAGCCAGGCGCCCGGCTGGATCACCATGAAAAGGCCCGCTCTCTCATGACTCACACGCACGTGCGGGTTTTCTACAGCCCCGACTACGTCGGCTCGGCGTACGCCTTCGAGACCACGCGCAAGGCACAGTGGGTGGCCGATTCACTGGCGGTCTCCCCCATCGAGGACATCGATCTTGTGGAGCCGCCGCCCCTCTCCTGGGACCAAGTCGTGCGGGTACACGATCCGGACTACGTGCGGGCGGTGCAGACCGGCACTCCGCGGCACCTGGCCGAGTCGCAAGGTTTCGAGTGGGACCCCGGCCTCTGGCCCATGGTGCTCTCGTCAAACGGTGGTGCCGTGGCGGCGGCTTTCGCCGCGCTCGAACACGGCATGTCCGGCTCTCTCTCCAGCGGCCTGCATCACGCGCGCCGCGGTCACGGCGCCGGGTTCTGCACCTTCAACGGGTTGGCGATGGCCGCCCGTGCGGCCCTGGCGGCCGGAGCCGAGTCGGTGTTGATACTCGACCTCGACGCCCACTGCGGCGGCGGTACGGCGTCCCTGATCGCCGAGGACCCGCGCATCTGGCAGGTGGATGTCGC
>JAFGIH010000835.1 GCA_016929985.1 Thermoleophilia bacterium
ATCCAGCCCTTATCCTTGAGCACTTCGGTGAAGGCCTCACGGGCGATCGAGGCCAGGGGATTCTGCCGCTTCTCCAGCACCAGCTTGGGGTCGGGGTCCCTGGTACACACCAGGCCGTACTCATCTCGTAGCTGATCGACCACCGACTCGCTGAACTTGCGGTCGTATCGCATGGCGATGTCCACCGGCATGAGATCCACGCCCTCGAACATGGCCGCCAGGGCGCGGTGCCGCCCCTCCTGGCCCGCCAGCCTCCCCTCGTCTCCATCGAAGTCCAGCCACGGAATGGCCAGCTCCTCGCTGTTGCGGATCCGCTCCCTCAGCGCATCGATGCCTTCCGTGTCCCAGAGGAGGCGTTCGGAGGTGACCGGCTCGCCGTACTGGTCGCTGAACATCTGGTCGACCACGCGCAGGTACTCGCCCGGCTTCATCCACACCCGGCCGTGAGCCCAAGAGGCCCGGAACCGCTGTGCGTCGGCGTAGCCACCCGACCGTGCCTCGTCTGAGACGGCGGCCGGATACCGGGCCCCGACGGGCTCCGGCTCGACCTCTTTCCACCACTCCGGATGGAGCGGCCGCTCCTCGGCCCCTGCGGCTTGGGCCTTGGCCCACTCTGCGTCGTAGCGATCGCGGACGTCCTTGAGCTTGGCGTCCACCCGGTCGACGGTCAGGGCGCCCGTCTTCCTGCCGTCATCTCGCCGTTTCCACCCCGCGTTCGGTCCCGGTGCCCAGCCTTTGTTCTTGGCGATCGCCGCGAACACGGCGTCGGCCCAAGCGTTTGCGATGCCTGCCGCAGCGCGCCGGCGGGTGACCTCTTTGATCCAGTCCTCACTCTCGGGGCCGTCGATTTCGATCGTCGGCAGCGCGGCCTTCTTCTTAACGCGCTTGGCCCCCTCCGCGATCCTCTCACCCGTGATGAGATGCTCCGCCGGTTGCCGGCCCGCGTGATAGTCATCGAGGGCGTTGAGAGGTGAGGGCACGTACCCGGCTGGCTGGCTGGCTGTGTGATAGTGCCGCTGGGTCATGATGATGGTCTCTGTCGGCCCGCCCAGAATCACCGCCTCGCTCTCACTGAGACAGCCCATGCCGGTGGCCGGCGTGGAGAGGATCCGCTCGGCTGGGACCACGGACACCATGATGGCCGGCTCCGCAGTTGCGTCTCCTTGGCCCGCGTAGTCGATAAACCCCATGGCAACTCCGGCCTGGGTGCTCCAGGATGTCAGCGGGTTCTGCTTGGCCTGCACGGGGCCGAGGCCCCATTCGACCCCGGCGGGGGTCGTTCCAGCTTCCACCCGGCCGCCGCGCCAGAGCACCACCTCGGTCACGCCGGCGTCCTTGAGCATCTTCTGAGTGGCATCGTACTGGGCCCGGGCGAAGGCGCGATAGCCATCGAAGGCCGGCCCTCCGCGCAGTTTCTTGTATCGGTCGACTTCAATCTCTGGCCAACCATCCTCCACAGAAGGCACGGAGCGGCGCGTGCCGACCAGACCGAACTCCGCACGGGCCGCTTCCTGGAGCACGATCGCCTCCGTATCGTGGTCGGCCGATGTCTCAGCCCATCCCGCGACCATCTTCCGCACGGCAGTCCCGACGGCCTCTTGCCTGACCTCCAGCGGGTCGTCGGGGCTCACGCCGGCCAGCGAGAGGAAGTCGGGGTCGTCGACCAGCCGGTTGGTCAGGGTGGTCTGGACCAGCTCTTTGGCCTCCACCTCGTAATACGTAGACACCCCGAGGAGACCACCCTCGTTGAACTGCTCCTCGAGATAATCCGGCGTAATGCCCGGGATCCATTCATCCTCTGGGGCGATCATCTCATCCATGAAGCGCTGGGTGACGGCCCAGTCGTACATTCGGCCGGAGTCGGCTTTCATGTCTTCGGCCGTGGGGATCCGCGTCGGCTTGTCCCACCCGTATGGTTCGTCCAGGCGGCGCCAGTGCGCGTTGGGGCCTGGGGCCCACTTGCCTGCCTTGTAGACGTAGAGCCGCTTTCCCACGTCCCAGCCCATCGCTTCGGCGATGTCTAGAGTCGAATGCTTCACTTTCACCGGCCGGCCGTTCAGCTTCTTGACGTAGAAGAGCGACTGAGTGGCCGCGCGGAGGTTGGCCTTGACCGTATTCTCAGCTCGCTTCGGATGCATCTCTGCGTATTCCGCGATGGTGTCCACCTGGGACCCAAAGTCGTACCACTCAATGGCGCCAGTGTTCATGTCGAGGTTGCCGCGCACTCCCGCCAGGTCCGGGTTCACGTCGTCTCCGTGGACAAGGCCGAAGAAGTTGCCGTGGTCGGCATCGCCCCTGCCTGCGTTGGGGAAGTGGAGGCTATCGGTCGCTACGTCGTAGACCACCGGCACAAGCCCGTCGTCCTCTTCCCAGACGCTCTTGTGGAAGGCCTTGGCGTCGATCACTTGGCCCTGGCGGACGCGGCCCATCACGGTCTTGCGACCGGAGTTCGTGATGTACTCCGTGTCCGTCCACTGGTCGCCCTTGGCCTCGGTCTCGCCTGTGCGCTTCCAGCCGGCGTTCGGACCAGGGGCCCAGCCCTTATCCTTCGCCACGATGGTGCGCAGGTCCTCGAGCGTGAACGTGCCTGCCTTCCGGACTGGCTCGGGAGTCACGGCGACCACGGGCCCGGGGTCGGAATGGTCGGGTGCGGCACCGTACTGCTTGTAGGTGGCTGGGTCCGAGACACCCGGCTTCATCGTCAGCGAGGCGCACATGCAGTTGATCACGTTCTCGGCGCTGGCCCCCAGGGAACGATCCCCGGGGAACATCAGGTACTCCAGCTCGCCCTTCCGGTTGGCGACCTCGAACGGCTTGTCGATCGGGACCACCTGTCCGTGGGCCTCGCGGTGCCAGTCGCGGGTGTTCGGTTGCATCCGTGCGCTCCACCGCTTCTCGGTGGCGCCGGCGGCCACGGCGATCTGATGCGCCCCTGCCCTGTTGGCCGTGATGGCCTCAGTGCGGGCGATCCGTTCGGCCCGGACCAGCCCGAAGGCGGTCTCGTCTATGGCGCGGATCCGGGCGATGAGATCGTTCGTCCCTTCGCCGCGGGCGAGCCCCTCGATCAGGGCGTCGACCAGTTGGCGGTGCGTGGTGGCGCTCACGGTGTCGACCACCCCGGGGATGATGATGTTCTCCAAGTACTCGGCTGCGCCGGCCACGGCCAGTTCCCAGGAGAGCTCGCCCACGAAGGTCATCCCCCGGGTGAGCCCGGATGCGAAAGCCTGGGCCTGCTCGGGCCCGAAGAAGTACTCGGCTCCGGTCCATCCTTCGGCCGGCTTGAGCAGCCGCATCCCAAGGCGCTCGTAGAAGGCCTGGGCGCTCTCGGTGCTGTTGAGCAGGAAGCCGTTCTGCTGTGCTGACTCGAGTCCGCACAGGTGTCTCATCATCTCGCGGCCGGCCCCGGTGCGTCCTACTCGGGCCCCGAAGCGCACGCCGTAGAGGGGCTTGCCGGCTACTTCCTTCACCAGAGCTACGGCATCGATGGTCCCGTCCTTGGCCCGCAGGATGTAGAGATGCAGGGCGGCGGCCTCTTCGGCCGTGATGTTCTCGAGCGCCACGTCCCGGGCGAGGTTGCGGAAATTCGCCAACGCCGCTTGGGCCTGGCCGAAGTTGGCAGTGGCGGTTGGCCACGTGGCGACCAGTTCCGCCTCCAGGGCGGTCGTGTCGCCGGTGACCTCGGTGAATGTGCGCGCGGCTCCCTCGAGCCACCCGCGGCTTGCCCAGTTCGGGGGTCCCTCTGCCTTGCGGATCGTTGCTCCGAGCCCCTGCGTGCGGCCCGCGCGCGTCCAGGCTGCCGAGGGGCCCGGAGCACTCTGCGCCAGGGCAAGCGCAGAGTCGGCGCTTGCTGTGAAGCGCCCCAGTGCCCCTTGGGTGAATCCCATGTCCAGAAGGGCGGCGGCGGATTCCGCCGGAGCCACGAGAGCGATCGGCTTGTGCTGTTCGGCGGCCAGGCCGGCCAGCTCGCGCAGCATGTGGATCCCGGCCCCGGGGACCACCGTCTCCAGGGCTCCGAGGTACCGGACCTCGAGGGTCTCGCCTCTGGTGCTGAACGTGGCCGCTGCGATTACGCGGCCGGCTCCGTCCCGCAGGGCGACTCCCCGGACGGCATTGTTGTGGGCCCGGTCCTCTAGGGCGCGGCGGAAGGCCTGAGCCCCGATGTCGACCGACACGGTCATCCGGCGCAGCAGCGCACGGGCTTCCTTCTGGGTCAGGCGTCCGTATCCGGGCGCAAGCGCTCCTGCCTGGCGGCGGGCGGCCTCGCCCCCGGTCCCGATGGCCTCACTGAGGTGGTCCCGTAGGATCCCGGCCAACAGCTCTCTGTCGGTGGTCCGGTTGGCCTCGAGGAGTCCCTCGAGCCACACGTGGTAGGTGAGGACGGCCTCCGGCGGCAGCGACGCCAGGGCCCCGTCAGCAATCGGCGCGGCCTCGGGCGGGTGCTCGCGCACGTATGCGATGAAGCGCGCCTCTTGCTCGACCAGGTATCTCCGGACCGCGTCCCGCAGCCCCGTCACCTGGATGGCCAGAACGCGGGCCGGCGGCAGCCCGGATCCCTGCGGCATGTTGCTCGTGATCCAGCGCTCGGTGTCCGTCAGGGCCACCTTGCGCAGGAAGGTCCGGACCTGGGGCGCGGCCTCTCGGATGCGCTCAGGAGAGAGCAGAATCATAGGCTGTTGGGTCGTCACTCGCCTTGGGCCTCAACGCTGAGCGTCACGGCGGTCAGTTCGATTTCGAGGCCATCAAACCGGAGCTTCTGTAGAGCCGCTCCCACGATGTCGCCGACACCGTAGTTTTTCCCCGTCGCGGCGGTATCGAGGACCAGTGTGAAGGACCCCACTCCGTTGGTCAGCACGATGTCGTTCCCGCCGCTTATGGTTGGTGGGTTGATGTCCCCGTTTTCAGTCGTCACGTACGGCGTGGCCTCTACAGTCCCGTTAATCCAGGGGATCGTCTCGGTGCAGGCATCGAGAACGCTAACCTCAACTTCTATGGTGACGCTGCCGGGTTCCGCCCCGTTGATGCTGGCCAGCAAGAGCTGCGCTGGGTCTGGGGTCACATTGAGGACTGGTCCCAGGAACCAGAATAGGCTTTTGGCCTGCGCGGCGGCTGGATCCGTGGTGGAGCGTTCGACCTCGAGCGCTGACTTGCCCGTGTTAAGGAGTTTGGGCCAGAAATCCTCGAATGCCATGGTCGCCTCCTAGTATCCGGCGGCCGCAGCCGCTAGGTCGTCTTCCTCCGCCAGCAGTACCCGGTTGCCGTCCGCGTCCACTTCCTGGACCCACTCGATCAGGTATCCCAGGTCGCTGGCCATCTTCCGCAGCTCTCGGAGCTCGGCGGAGGTCCGCTTGCCGACCGGCATCGCCTGGCCGTTTTCATCAGTCGGCTGCGGCATCTCGGGCGGGTTCTCCGCCGGCTGCCTGCCCCAGGCATCCAGGACTGGGTCGGTGACTTCTCCGGTCTCGGGATCCAACCCGGCCTCCGGCAGCCCGGCCCATTCTCGGACCTCGTTGTTGGTGGCCGAGGCGGCGTAGTAGCTGTGGGTGCGGGCGATCTGTTCCTCGTCGGTGAGGTCCATCTCCACGAACTGGAACGCGACCGGCAGGCCGGTCCCGAACTCGTCCTCGAGCAGCCACTGGATGCGCTTCTCCCACCGGTTCTGGTCCGGCTTGATGACCTGCTCTTTGAAGGTCTTGTCTTGGTCCTTGGAGTTGGCCAGGTTGGCGTTCTCCACGATCGTGACCTTCGACGGGCTCACCCGGTGAGCCATGATGGTGACGTCGCGGGCCCACTTGCGGTAGGCCATGAAGTCGGCGTCGGTGTGGGTGTCGACCGTGAGCTTCTCGATCTTGATCTCGACGCCCTGGCCCGGCTCCGTCTCCAGCAGCAGCGTCTTGTGCGACTCGCCCCGGATCCCCTCGGCCAAGTACTTGAGCACGTACTGTTTGGTGTCGGGGTCCAGGCGGCCGTTGTTCACGCAGATGGCGATCCTGGGGACGGCGTTGTTCTTGAAGAACTGGAGCTGGTAGGCCTGGGCCGCCTCATCTCCGGCGATGTCTCCCAGGGCCGGGGTGTGGTCCGGCATGGGGTAGAACGGGCTGTCGGGCGCCGTCTCCCCGATGACCAGGATCTCGTTCCGGCCTCGGAAGCGGTCCGGCGCATCGGTATCCTCGAGCTTCTTCCCGTACTGGCGGAAGTAGCGGTACTCCCCGTCCACCTTCTGGACCCAGCCGTCCCGCGCTTTGCGCCGGCGCAGGGTGTAGGCATGGACGTGGTAGAGGCCGTCGATCATGCCCTTCTTGTTGCGCGATATCTCGATGGCCCCGAACCCGACCGCCTCTTCGTCCTTGCGGGCCGCGGTCAGGAGCTCCTCGAAGGTCTTATCATCGCGGCGGGCGCACAGATCGAACCAGTCGGTGATGAGGGCCCCGTATTCCTTGGCCTCGTCTTCGTCGGCGTCGTCTTTGTGGTCGAGCGTGTATCCGAGCCCCACGCAGTTGACCGTCTTGGCGTCCACGCAGGCCTTGTGCGGGGTGCTGCGCGAGTACAGGCCGGCCAGGGTCCTGAGATCCACGATGGGGGGCACGCACTCGTGTTCGTCGTAGTTCCAGTCCCCCAGGTTGATCTGCTGGCTCTCGCCCGTGGGGTTCTTGGGCGCCTCCAGGATCGAGGCGGTGACGGCGGCGCTCTTCTTCTCATCAGGCATGCTGCATCACCCCAGTACTGTCGCGGTGGCCATGAAGGCTCCACGCCGGGTCAGCGCGATCTCCGCGTAGGAGTCGGCGTGCGCGAAGTGGTCCGGCCCTCGTTTGATCCAGGCCGCGCGCTTGGCGCCCGTAGCGGCGTCTTCCTCCACCGTGCGCAGGATGTTGGTCATCTGCTTCACGTAGGTGGTCACCTGCCCTTCGATGCGCGGGATGCGGCGCTTGCCCTGCTTGTGCAGGTCACGCCAGCGATCGAACGCTTCTGTGCGGTTGACGTTGACGGTCGGGCTGCTCTCCTGGTCGAATCCCCAGGCGATGCCGCCCTTCTGGTTGCCGTAGTAGCTGAGCCACACCCGGCCCCGGAATCGCCGGGCGAACGCTCGGGCCGCGTGGGTGTTCGGTAGCGCGTCGATCACACAGGCCCGCACGTCGAAGGCGTCCATCAGGTGGTCCAGGTGGCTGAACGTCTCGTCTGTCATGGGCTCGTGGTGGCAGAGAACCGTGAGGGCGTACCCGTTGTCGGCTGGCTCTTTGATCACCACGTGCAGGCCGTTCCCCTGGTCCACGCCCATCACGCACTCCCGGCCGCTCGCCATGACCGGGTAGTTCCCCACCAGAGCCTGGAGGTCTTGCTCGGTCAGGCCTCCCTCGGCGGCCATGTAGGGCAACCCCAGTTCCGAGTTGAAGAACTCGCCGGGGAATTCGGTCCCTCGCCAGTCGGCCAAGAGGGCGGCCGGCTTGGTCTGGGCCCCGATCTCGCGGTCGCGTTGCGAGAGCACCGTGGAGACGAACTTGCTTACGTGATATCCGCGGCGTTGCCGGTCCGGGTGTTTGGCCACCCACATGCCCCGGGTCGGATCCAGGGGGTGTCCGCAGTCACGGCACACTAGGCGCTCGCGCCCGGGTTCGCCCTGGACGAACACGATCTCGGTCCGGGGGTCCTGGGGGCTGCCGTGCGCCTCGAGGAATTCGTCTTCCAGGCAGTGCCAGCTCGAGCAGCCGTCGCACCGCAGGAGCCAGTGGCGCTGGTCGGTGTCATCGAAGGCGGCGTCGATCCCGTACCCGGGGAGCGATGGCGTCGAGACCGCCAGTTCCCATCCGTACTCGGAGTGGCCCAGGCGCTTGCGGGCCAGCTCCACGTTGGCCGGCACCATCTCGTCAAGCTCGTCGAAGACCAGGAAGTCGCCCGGTACGGACTTCATCCGGGTGCGCGATCTCGTGCCGCGGAAGTAGATGGATCCCTTCCCGATCTGCTTGAGCCCTGCCGTGTCGGTATCCCGCACGAGCCCGCGGAGATAGTCGCTCTGGGCCACCGCCGGGGCGAACCGGTCCCGGGAGAACTCCCCCACGTCGTTGTCGGTGGGGAAGAAGTAGATCACCGTGCAGCCGCTTCCGTTGGCCTTCCGCATCTTCACGGCGAAGTGGAGCGCCCTGCTTATCGCGTACTCGCTCGCCCCCATCTGGGCGGCCTTCCGGATGACCACGAAGGTCGACTCGTCTCGGTAGATGCCCCGCAGGTAGTCATGGCCCTGGAAGCTGAACGCCGCCCCGTTGATCAGGCGCCACGCCAGGGCCCAGTCAAGCAGGCTCGGCGAAGCCTTCCGGTAGGCGGTCAGCAGGCTGCAGAGTCGCCTGTAGTCCTCCGGCGAACAGGTCGATGCCGAGTCGTTCAATCTCGGCTCGGAGCGTCGGGAGGGGGGTTTCGTCTTCATGCTGTATGGGTCCTCCGTCAGGCCCGGAGTGCTCCACCCGCGTCGGCGCGGCCAACCCCAGGAGGTCCGTGACCTTGTTCACGATCTGGGCGCACGTCTTGTAATCGTTGATGGCGAAGGAGCGCCGGTAGAGGACGTCGTAGCGCATCAGCGCCTTCCCTATCTCGAGCTCGCGCAGCGGCTTGGCCGCCCTGGCGATCTCCTCCCGAGCCCGCTCTATGAGCCGCCGACGTTGTCGGTCCCCCAGGTCCCAGTCGGGATGTTTCTCACGGATGTAGCGGTGGAGCTCGCGCATGCTCAGCCCGGCCAGAATGAGGTCGACCACCTCGCCTACGCGGCGGTCCATCTCTATGGGGTCAGTCTTCGGGCTCTTCGCGGCCACGCTCGATCACCTCGTCAAGCCATCCCTGGTGGAACCGGTAGACGGCCTCGCTGTTCAGGATGATGTTCTGTTCGATCCGGGGGTTGGC
>JAFGIH010000094.1 GCA_016929985.1 Thermoleophilia bacterium
CACCGGCCACGACCACATCTAGATCGGGAGAATCACGCCCCAACTCCCGATCGCGTACGCTGCCCCCCACCAGCCAGCCTTCGATCCCACGGCTCCGCAAGATGTCGGCCACGGCCCGCAGCATCATGGCGCCTTCCCTCCGTTCGGCCTCCGCGCCTCTCGCTACGCTACTTCGACGACGGCTTCTGCTTGCGCAGATACCGCTGGTACTTGAACCTGTCGATGCCGTACACAACCCCGGCAAAGATCACGAAGCCTATGACCGCCACGATGACGTTCCCGAGCGTGCTGGCTCCCGACTTCCATCCGTACTGTATGAGAAGGAAGTAGATCACCGCCATCGCCACTCCGGAGATGACCGCCCGCTTCCAGGAGGGGGGCTTCATCCCCGACCGGGCCGGTGTGGTACGGCTCCGGCTGCCCACCGAAGTCCTGGAGCGCGATCCGTACGCGCCCTTGGTCGTAGCTGGGGTCTTGGCTTTGGGAAAGGCCTCCCGTGCCGCCCTGCGTGTTGCCTTTTTCGACATGATTCTGCGCCGTTCTCCCTTATTCGCTCTCGGCGATCGCCCGGACGATATCGCCTCGTGTCACGATGCCCACCAGTGCGAGGTCCTCCGTCACAGGAAGACGGTTGACCTTGTTGTCGGCCATCAAGGTGGCCGCCTCCCTGACTGTGGCGTCCGGCGAGATGGTGATCACCTCGGTGCTCATGATGTCGGCCACGCTGGCCCCGAAGGCCTTGCGGAACCGGTCTCGGAATTTCTTCACGCTCTCCAGATAGATGATGCCGTCCAGGAACTGGATGTAGTAGGGAAAGTGCAGGTCGGCGTCCTGGACGATGACGTCCGCCTCGCTCACCATCCCGACGACTCTGCGCGCTTCGTCGATCACCGGCACCCCGCTGACCTTGTTCTCGGCCAAGATGTCGGCCAGGTCGCGCACCGTGGTGTCCGGACCGACCGTGACTACGTTGCTCTGCATGATGTCCCTGACTCTCAAGTTCTCCATGAGGGTCCTCTCTCGTAGATGCGGTCGGCGATGACCTCGGGGATCAACTCCACCAGGTCACCAGCCAGGATACCTTGCGGATCGGTCATCGCGCCAAGTCTACCGGCTTCGGCGTGGATCCAGGCCCCGGCGTAGGCGGCCTCAAAGGGCTCCAGCCCTTTCGCAAGGAGGGCCCCGATGATGCCGGAGAGCGCGTCGCCGGTGCCTGCCGACGCCAACTGAGGCGGGCCTTGCACCACAGCGCGCGTCTCTCCCGTGGGGGCGGCGATGACGGTCGACGAGCCCTTGAGCAGCACCACCTGGCCGGTGGCCGCCGCCGCGCGGCGCGCGGCGGCCAGAGCCGCCGCCGCAAGCTCGGCGGCCGGGACTCCCAGCAGTGCGGCCAACTCGCCCACGTGGGGCGTCAGTACCAGTCCTGGGCGGCCTTGCAGATCGCCCGGCGTCCCCGCGAAGGCGAACAGCCCGTCGGCGTCGAGGACGGCGGGCACCGTGCTCTCGAGCATCACCGTCTTCAGTGCCGCCATCGTGGCCGGGTCGCGGCCCAATCCAGGCCCGGCCACCAGTGCGCCCAGCCGCTTGTCGGCCACGGCGGACAGTACCGGCCCCGCATCGTTCAAGAAGTCACCGGGGCCTATCTCCTGCAGCACCGCTTCCACCAAGCGGTTCCTCAAACCGGACGCCGCCCCGGCGTTCATCAGCAGGCGCACGTATCCGGCTCCCATCCGAAGGGCAGCCTGCGCGGCCAGCCAGGCTGCGCCGGGATACGCGGTGGAGCCCGCCAGCAGCGCCACATAGCCGGCGCGGTACTTGTGGTCGTCCACCCGGCGTCCGGGGACGTTCACATCGTCGTCCCTGACCACCCACAGGTCGGGCTCCGGTTCGAGCGACTGCGGGATACCGATATCCCACACCAACACCTCCCCGGCGGCCTCCGACCCGGGCGGAGAGACAAGACCGCTCTTCGCCGCGTGGAACGTTATGGTGACATCGGCCGCCACCGTGCCGGCCGCGACGCTCCCCGTGGTCGCGTCCACCCCTGAGGGGACGTCCACTGCCAGAACCGGTACACCCCGGGCCCCGACGGCGTTGATGAGTCGGGTCCACTCCGCCGGCCGGCCGCGCAATTCACCCCGTGCTCCGGTGCCGAGCAGGCAGTCGACCACGAGTTCGGTCTCGTCCCAGAGGTAGCTGGGCACCTCGCCGATACGCAGGTTCACTCCCGCTTTCTCAGCCGCCCGGTAGTTGAGTGCGGCGTCGGGGCTGAGCTCGATCGGCGACCCCACCGCCACCACGCAGGCCACCGGGTGGCCCATGAGGTGCAGCTGCCGGGCGGCGGCCAGACCGTCGCCGCCGTTGTTGCCATGGCCACAGACGATGAGGGTGTGCCTGTCGGGATACCGCGACCTGATCAGCATGCTGACGCCCAGAGCGGCCCGCTCCATGAGCACCGGGCCCGGCACCCCGATGTCTTCGATGGTCACCCGATCGAGCTCGCGCACTTGGGCCGGTGTGAAGACCGCCGGCCGCTCGGCCAGCGAGAAGAGTCCTGTGATGCGTCCTCTGATGCGGCCGTTCGTGCCGATGCCTTCGTCCTCGAATCCACCATCCGACTCCATCTCGACTCCTCTCCATACATGTGCGACGACCACCGCGCAGGCGCCCGCAAGTGAATCGACGTGAGAAAGCGAGACCCGGACCTCTGCGATCCCCTGCTCCCGCGCCACGACGGCCGTGCGCCCCGTGAGCACCACGCGGGGAGGACCACCTGCCGATCCGCCCTCGGACCCATCCGCCAGTATCTCGATCTCACGCCAGCAGAGTACGCCGGTGCCCAACAGCTTACCAACAGCCTCCTTGGCCGCGAAACGCGCCGCGAAGTGCAGGATGGGCGTACCCCGGCCGCGGCAGTAGGCGATCTCCCCCGGAGTGAAGAGGCGCTCCTCGAGACGAGGATGACGCGCTAGCGCCCCGCGGAAGCGCTCGCTCTCCACCAGGTCGAGCCCCACGAACGGACCGCCGGGCGGATACACGGCTACTCCACCGTGACGGTCTTGGCCAGGTTACGCGGCTGATCGACCTTCTCACCCCTGGCCTTGGCCACGTAGTAGGCGAAGAGCTGAAGGGGAACGGTCGCGAGCAGCGGCGAGAGCATCTCGTCGACCCGCGGCACGAAGAGGATATCGGCGGCCATGCCCTCCAGGCGCTCGTTGCCTGTCGAAGCCACCGCGATCACCCGGGCGCCGCGAGCCATCACCTCCTGCACGTTGGACACGAGCTTGTCGTACACGGAGCTGTCGGTGGCGACCACCACCACCGGCGATCCCTCCTCGAGCAGCGCGATGGGGCCATGCTTCATCTCCCCCGACGCGTACGCTTCGGTGGGAACGTACGAGATCTCCTTGAGCTTCAGCGCCCCCTCGAGCGCCACCGGCAGACCGATATTCCGTCCCAGGACCATGAAGTAACGACTCGCGGCGTACCGCACGGCCACCTCTTCCACCGCCGCCGCCGGGCCGTCCTCCAGGTAGTCGCTGAGTAGCGCAGGCACCCGCCGCAACTCCTCCGTGTAGGTACGCACCTGCTCCGCGCTGAGGCCGCCCCGAATCTCACCGAAATACAACCCGAGGAGCAGCATGGCGAGCACCTGGGTGAGGAAGGTCTTCGTAGCCGCCACCCCAATCTCGAGACCCGCCCGGGTGAACAGGACCCCATCCGCCTCCCGGGTGGCCTGAGAGCCGACTATGTTAGTGACGGCCAGCACCTTCGCCCCCGCCTGGCGGGCCAGACGCATCGCCGCCAGAGTGTCGGCGGTCTCTCCCGACTGTGTGATCGCCACGCACAGGCAGTCGGGCCCGATCACTGGGTCTCGGTGGCGGAACTCCGAGGCCACCTCCACCTCCACCGGCACGCGCGCCCAGCGCTCCAGCGCGTATCTGCCCACGAGGCCGGCGTGATATGAGGTGCCGCACGCGACTATCACCACCCGGCCGACCTCTCGTATGTCGTCCTCGGAGAGGCCGAGGCCGTCAAGGATCACACAACCGTCGGGCGCGATACGCTCGGCGAGGGTGTCGGCAAGCGCTGCAGGTTGCTCGTGGATCTCCTTCAGCATGAAGGTCTCGTACCCGGCCTTCTCGGCGGCTTCGTCGTTCCAGTCGATCTGCTCGACCGACCGGCTCACGGGGGCGCCGTCGAGGTCGAAGACCTCCACCCCCTCGCGTCCCACCACCACCACGTCGCCGTCGTCGGGGAGCAGCACGGAGCGCGTCTCGGCCAAGAAGGCGGGGATGGCCGAGGCTATGAAGTTCTCTCCCTTGCCCAGGCCCGCCACCAGCGGCGTCTCTTTGCGGATGCCCACGATCACATCCGGCTCGTCGGCCGCGATGGCGCAGTACGTGAAGTGACCCTCCATCTGCCGGTAGGCCTCCGCCACCGCGTCGCGTAGCGATCCCCGGTAGGCCCGCTCGATAAGGTGAGCGACCACCTCTGCGTCGGTCTCGGAGGTGAACACGTGCCCCTCGGCCTGCAGTTCGGCTCTCAGGGTCAGGTAGTTCTCCACGATGCCGTTCAGCACGATGGCGAAGCGCCCCGAGCAATCGGTGTGCGGATGGGCGTTCTCGGTGGACGGCCGTCCATGCGTGGCCCAGCGCGTGTGCGCGATACCGAGAGTGCCGGCCGCGTCGATCTGGTCGAGGATGCCCTCCAGATTGTCGAGATTGCCCACAGAATGGAGCAGTTCAAAGCGACCGTCGGTGATGATGGAGATACCGGCCGAATCGTAGCCGCGGTACTCGAGCTTCCGCAAACCCCGGAACAGGATGTCCCGGCAGGGCCGCTCGCCCACATAGCCGATGATGCCGCACATCAGTGTCCGACCTCCAAGGTCACGTAGGGAGACATCCAGGCAGCCACCAGGGCCTCGTACGAAGGGATCATGTCGATCATCGTGCCCATGGGGATCCGCGCACAATCCTTTCCGGCTTCGATCACCAGATAATCGGCCGACCGCCCGACCTCGCGCAGGCCCGGCCGCGTGAACCTGACCGTTCCCGTGCTCAGATCCTGCCGGCCTATCCCCAGCAC
>JAFGIH010000836.1 GCA_016929985.1 Thermoleophilia bacterium
GGCGTGCGCCGCTCGCGCAAGAAGCAGGTGGCAGCGGGCACGGGTGACGGCGCCGGGACCGGCCGGACCATGACCGTGGCTGACTTGCGCAAGAGAGTGGGCTCGCAGATCGTGGCGACCGACGACGCCATCAAGACCAGCTCAGAAGAGGTGGGTTTTGCCATCGCTGAGTTCGGCGAGGCCGAGGCGGCTCCGTTCCAGAAGGCCGTCGAGGAGGCGCAGCTCGATCTGGCCGAAGCCTTCAAGCTCTACCGGCAGTTTGACGAAACGGCGGACGAAGAGACGCAGCGCCGCGTGCTGACGGCGGTCCTGCAGCACACCGGCGCGGCCAACACCAAACTCGACGCGCACGCGGAGCATTTCGACAAGCTGCGCGACCTGGAGGGTAGAGCTGCGCAGGTGCTCGCCCGCCTGGAGGACGAAGTGGCCGCTCTCAGTGCCCGTGTCCCCGAGGTGCGCAAACAGCTCACCGAGCTTATGGGTGCGTACGCGCCCGTGGCTCTGAAGGCCGTGGCCTCGAGTCCCGACGAGGCCCTGTCGCGTATCGAGTTCGCCCGGGACAAGATGGCGTCCGGGCTGAAGGCGATCACGGCGAACAAGATGGGGATGGCGGCCGTGGCTACTCTCGCCGCCGAAGAAGCGGTGGGACAGGCCAAGGCTTTTCTCGACGGTGTGAGCAAGCTGAGGGAAGAACTCGAGAAGGCGCGCGAACGGATCGACGAGGCTGTGGCCGAGACCCGGCGCGATATCACCGAAGCCCGCGCCGCCGGAGCAGGGGTCTCCACAGCCGGGACCGGGGCGCAGCTGGCTCCACTGGTCGCCACCGCCGAGCAGGCGGTGGCGGCGGCCGTCGCGGCGGCGAGTCCCGACGGAGGGAGTGACCCGTTGGAGGCGCTACGCAGGCTCGAGGAAGCCGATGCCGCGTTGGAGCAGGTGCTGGGTCAGGTGCGGGACCAGCAGGCTCAACGGGCCAAAGCCGCCGCGGCGCTGGATCGCACAGTACTCGCCGCCCACTCGCAGATACGGGCGGCGAACGACTACATCGCCATGCACCGGGGGGCTATCAGCAGCCGGCCTCGGGAGTTGCTGGCCGAAGCGCAGAGCTACGCCGGACAGGCCGTGGCCGCCGGTTCCGCGGATCCCATCACGGCGCTCAAGCATGCTTCGGTCGCGCACGAACTGGCGTCACGCGCTCTGAGCGAGGCACAGCACGAAACGGAACAGGCGGCAAACGTTTCGGGAATCCCCGGCCTGGGCATGGGGTCTACGGTGGTGGGAGCGCTCTTGGGCGGTATTCTCACCAGCGCCCTGGGAGGCGGGTCGCGTGGTGGGCTCTTCTCCAGCATGGGGAGGGCTGGTAGGACCTCCGGAGGCGGGATGTTCGGCAAGGCCATGAGTCGGGGCGGTTTCGCTCCACCGTCGTTCGGGGGGTCAGGCACCCGCATGCGCCGCGGGGGTGGCGGGCGCTTCTAGCAGGCAGGCGTAGGTAGATACGGTCGATAGGTTGTGTTCGTACGGGATCACAGTAACGGAAGGAGTCCTAATGGCACAGCAGTCTATCCTGGGGCGTATAGCGCAACTCGCGCGCGCCAACATCAACGCCCTCCTCGACGCGGCGGAAGACCCGGAGAAGATGCTCGATCAGATGATCCGGGACTACATCAACAGCATCGCCGAGGCGGAAGAGGCGGTGGCGCAGACGATCGGCAATCTGCGGATGATGGAGGAGGATTCGCGGGAAGCCCAGAAGACGGCCGCCGACTGGGGCGCCAAGGCTGCTTCCGCCGCGGCCAAGGCCAAGGAACTGGAGGCCGGCGACGCGCAAGAGGCCGGTCGCTTCGAGAACCTGGCCCGGGTCGCTCTCAAGCGCCAGATCACCTTCGAGGAGCAGGTGGGCGATCTGGCCACTCCTATCGCGCAGCAGACCGAAGTGGTGGAGAAGCTCAAGAACGGCCTGAACACGATGCACGTCAAGCTGGAGGAGCTGCGGGCCAAGCGGGACGAGCTCGTAGGTCGTGAGAAGGTAGCCGAAGCCCAGACCAAGCTGCACGATGCGCTGAAGACCATCAACGTGACGGATCCCACCAGCGAGCTCAGCCGGTTCGAAGAAAGGATCCGGCGCGAGGAGGCCAAGGCGGCAGGGCAGGCGGAGATAGCCGCCTCGTCGTTGGACGCGCAGTTCGACAGTCTTGACGATCTGGCCGACGATGCCGAAGTCGAGGCCCGGCTGCTCGAGCTGAAGACGAAGATCTAGAGGTCCGCGGGCTCACGGGGAATGATCAGGGGCGCTGGTGTTGCACACCGGCGCCCCCTTGTGCGTCTTCATCCGGGCAGCGGGCCGTGCGGCTCAGCCGGCGAAGAGGATATCGCTGATGTCACGCTCGCCGCTCTTGCCTGAGGGATCGTTCACGAGTTCGCCCATGAACCACATGGTCGAAGAGCCGCCGCCGTCCAGGTTGTATGCCGTGTCGCAGCCGAGGTCCAGCATGATCTGGGCGAGTTCCTCCACGGTGACGCCCTTGCTATAGCCGGCGTCGCGTCCGTCGACCACCACGAACAGGTAGTGGTTCTCCCCGATGATCCCGATGGCAGTGCGGGGATCGCGCCCCTGGATAGGATGCTCGGGGTCGTCCTCGACCTCGTAGTACTCGATCCCCTGGGGGATGCCACCGTCAACCACCAGAGCGGGGCCGAAGGAGTAGGTGTTCCACACGCCGGCGTCCAGCAGCTCCTCGGCGGTGGTCTCGGTCTCGTCGTAGACCTCCATACGCCCGTCCAGGTATAGAGCAAGGCCGGGCCGGACGCCCTCGTCGCGGCAAATCTCGCCGTTGCGGACGATGATCCCGTCATCTCTTGCTCCGAAGTAGTCGCCGTTGATGGCGAGGATCGCATCGTTGGCCGCTGCGATGTCGGAGGTGTCGGCGGTGCCGTCCCTGCCACCGGCGAGACCGGCCCGCAGAACGACTCCCGCGGCCGGTCGCACGTCGGCGACGTAGTAGGTGATGGTGTCATCGCCAGAGCCTGTCTGGATCTGGGATATGGAGATGGACAGGGTATCGTCGCTATAGCTGGTGTCGCTGACGATCGGGTCTTCGCCGTCTCCGGCGGGTGCGTCGTCATCCCTCGCTGTCGCGCCTACCGCGGCCGGCGCGGCCACCTCTGTCACGAGGGTCGGTTCGGCCTCTGTGGCGGCGGCGGTGGATCCGTCGGCCCGGTAGTGGTCGGCCAC
>JAFGIH010000837.1 GCA_016929985.1 Thermoleophilia bacterium
GCAGGATCGTCTGCCCCTGCGCATGCGTAGAGACCCTCGCCCACACGGTCTCTCATCTACGAGGCGAGAGATGGCGCCGGTTCGAATGCACACAACTGAGCATCGCCCGAGGCGTTGCCGCCGGGAAGCAGCTGCGCTTTGAGGCGCTGAACCCGGTGTGGATCGCCGCCGCCGATGTGGTTAGTGAGGACGGCGCGGCGGGACCAAGTCGCCGGGACTTCGCTTTTCAGCCGCCTCCGAAGCCTTCCCTTGGAGAATCGTGATGAGACAACCCACATTCGGCACCGTCTATGGTGTCGGGGTCGGACCGGGAGACCCTAGGCTTGTCACCGTGCTGGCGGCCGAAGTCTTGGGCAGGGTCTCCGTCTTGGTCGCTCCGGGCTCGCGCGGAAAAGAAGGAGGCCTCGCACTCGACGTGGCCCGGTCGTATCTGTCCCCTGAGTGTCGTGTGATCGTGTCCGGGCTGCCCATGACGGCGGACCAAGCCGAGCTTCGGAAGGCCTGGGAAGAGACCGCCCGGATCCTGGCCGGCGAGACCTCCGATGGCCGGGATGTCGCATTTGTGACCCTAGGTGATCCGACACTCTACTCGACGTGGGGGTACGTCATGTCCGCTCTTCGTTCACTCTTCCCCGAGGTGCCCGTCAAGACCATACCCGGTGTCATGTCCATGGCCGCTTGTGCCGCTCACGCAGGCATACCCCTGGCCCAAGGTCGCGAGCCTCTGCTTGTCTGGCCGATGGCGCCCGGCGACGACCTGCGGCAGTGGTTGGAGGCGTTTCCCAACGTCGTTGTCATGAAGGCCGGTTCCCACTTGGAGGGCCTAGCCAAGCTCGCGGAGTCGTCCGGTCATGGAGCAGTCGCCGTTCGGCGTGTTGGTCGGCCGGTCACCGCGTCGACGTGCGACCTGCGGTCGTGGTCCGACGAGTCGGACTACTTCACCACTGTGATCTTGAAGAGCCGCCCCGCATTTTCCGATGCCCGGGTGCGGCCGGGAGGAGGAGCGAAATGATCTGGTTCGTGGGGGCCGGCCCCGGAGATCCGGAACTCATCACGGTAAAAGGATCGAGGTTGCTGCGTGAGGCCGATGTCATCATCTACGCGGGCTCGCTGGTGCCCCCGGCCTTGCTGACGTGGGCTGCGCCCGGAGCTGAGGTTTACGACAGCGCCGGCATGGCGCTTGACGAGATCGTCTCTCTCATGGTTTCTGCGCACAATGCCGGTCGCAAGGTCGTCCGGCTGCACACGGGAGACCCCAGCCTGTACGGAGCGATCGGCGAGCAAATGGCCTGTCTGGACCGTGCGGGGGCGCCGTATGAGATCGTGGCCGGTGTGAGCTCCTATGCCGCCGCCGCCGCTGCCGCCGGCAGTGAGTTGACGCTGCCCGGCGTGTCGCAGACCGTGATCATCACCCGAGCTCCAGGGCGAACAGCTGTACCTGAACGGGAGATGCTCGCGGACCTCGCCCGTCATCAGTCGACCATGGCTATCTTCCTGTCCGCGGACCGCATGGGCGAGACAGTGGCATCGCTTCGCACGCATTACCCGGAAGAGACCCCGGTAGTCGCGGTCTACAAGGCCGGTTGGCCCGGGCAGAAGGTCGTCCGAGGGGCTCTGGGCACGATCGAAGGGGTGACGGCCGAGGCCGGGATCACCCGCACGGCCGTGATCCTTGTAGGCGCGGTTCTTGCCAATCAGGGCGAGCCCTCGAAGCTGTACGACCGGCATTTCTCCCATGGCTACCGTCAGGCCTCATGCCTGGAGGAGTGATGTGACTACCTTTGAGCGGGAAGGACCCATCGCGGTACTGGCGGTATCCGCCGAAGGAGCCGTTCTGGCCGAGTGCGTCGGGGAACGCCTTCGCCGGGCGACCGGCCGGGAGCCGCTCACGCCGTGGACGCCGTGGTCGTCCGCGCCGGAGGGCAGAACCATCCAGGGCAGTCTCCCCGAGTTCATCGGCAGCATCTGGCACGATCATGCCGCCATCGTCGGTGTCATGGCGAGCGGCATCATGGTGAGGGCCATCGCTCCCTGGATTGAATCCAAACTGACCGATCCCGCTGTTGTGGTCGCAGACGACGCGGGTCGCTTCGTGATCAGTCTGCTGAGCGGTCATGAAGGCGGGGCCAACAGCCTGGCCGAACTCATCGCCGGCCTCATCGGCGGGGTGGCAGTCGTCACCACCGGAACGGAAGCACGTAGAAGGATCGTCGCCGGCATCGGAGCGCGCCGGGGAGTCACGTGTGAAGGTGTTTTGGCCGCGATCGATCTCGCTCTCGAGGGATCCGGCTACTCGCGCGCCGATATCAGGGCGCTCTCTACCATCGACCTAAAGGCAGATGAGCCGGGTATTCAGGAGGCGGCTCGGACGCTCGGCGTTCCCCTTTGGATGGTCTCACACTCGCGCATCCGCTTCCTGCAGGAGGCCTTGCGAGAACCGAACTTCGTAGAATCGACAATAGGAGTGGCAGCCGTATGCATACCGGCAGCGTTGCTGCCCGGGCCGGAGATGGAACTGCTCGGGCCGCGGTTAGTCAGCGGGGGAGTGACAGTGGCGCTCGCCCTGGACGTCTGCGGCTCGTCGGCATCGGCCCGGGCGGAAGGAAGCATTTGACGATAGCGGCTGAGGAGGCGTTGAAGGCTGCGGATGTTGTGGCGGGCTACGGGCCCTATGTGGATCTCGTGGCATCGCTGATTCCTGGGAAACGGATTATCCGGAGCGGCATGCGTAAGGAGATGGAGCGGGCCGCCCTGGCGGTCGACGAGGCCAAGCGCGGCTTCGACGTGGCTGTGATCAGCAGTGGCGACGCGGGCATCTACGGCATGTGCGGACTCGTCCTCGAGCTTCTCCCTCCGGAATCGGCCATCGAGGTAGAGATCGTTCCCGGTGTGACCGCGGCTTCCGCCGCCGCCGCCTGCCTCGGCGCTCCTCTCATGAACGACTTCGCCGTGATCAGCCTGAGCGATCTACTGACGCCTCTTCCGGTGATCGAGAGAAGACTTGCCGGCGCCATCGCCGGGGACTTTGTGATAGCGCTCTACAACCCGCGCAGCAGCGGGAGAGTAGACCCTCTCCGTCGGGCACTCGCCTTGCTCCGAGCGTCGAGGCCTGGTGGGACGCCGGTGGGAATCGTCCGTGAAGCGCTGCGCGAGGGGCAAGTGGTCACCATCACCACACTCGACTCTCTATCTGAGAATGAGGTTGATATGAAGACCGTAGTCATCATCGGTAACAGCGCCACTGAGGTGCACAACGGCCGCATCGTGACCGCTCGGGGATACCCGGCGCGTCATGACGGCGCGCGTCGAGAGGAGGTGGTAGGATCATGATCCTGCTTCTGGGCGGGACAACCGACTCACGTGAGGCCGCCACGGTCTTGCTGGAGCACGGATACGACGTACTGCTGAGTGTCGTCAGCAACCACGCCGCCGATATCGCCCGCCACGCGGTCGAGCCGTTCTCACCCGTGCATTCTCCGGATCGACGACGCGGATCGCTGCGGGTCCGCGTGGGCGAATTGGACGAGGCGGGATTCAAGGCGGTGCTGGAGGGCATCGAAGCTGTGGTGGATGCTACACACCCCTTCGCCGAACAGATCTCAACGTTGGCTCAGGCGGTGTGCGGGCGACACGGCGTGCCCTACATCAGGCTGGACCGCCCCCCGGTCGAGCTGCCCGAGGGCTTGGTGACCGCGCCGAGCGCGACTCGGGCCGCCCAGCTGGCCGTGAGGGGCGGGGGTGACGGCGCCATTCTGGTGACCGTGGGCACGCGTACGCTCGATACCTACGTCGACGCCGCCCGGGCCACCGGCCGGCGCCTGGTGGCGCGGGTCATGCCCACGACCGAATCGATTGCCCATTGCCTCGAGTTGGGGATGGCTCCAGGCGACATCGTGGCCATGCAGGGGCCCGCCGGCGCCGACCTTGATGCTGCTCTGCTGAAGCATCTCGGGGTCACCGTGATGGTGACGAAAGAGAGCGGTGAGATAGGCGGACTGACTGCCAAGCTGGAGGCCTGCCGCAGGGCCGGCGTCACGCCGATCGTGGTCATGCGCCCACATGGGGCGCCGCAGTCCGGAAGCGATCAGATCGAGCCCGAGACCGTCACCGACATCCGCGACTTGCCTTCGCGTCTCGTGCGGATGGCGGACGAAATCAGTAGGCCCGCGCCGTCGGTCTTTTCTGCGCAGGAAGTGGATGACTTGTCGCCCGGCTTCAGCCCCCGTTCGTTCCGTCGGGGCCTTCTGCAGGTCTATACAGGTGACGGCAAGGGAAAGACGACCGCGGCGGTCGGGCTTGCCCTCCGAGCGCATGGTCGTGGCCTTGCAGTGGCGATGATCCAGTTCGTCAAAGGAGGCGCTGAGAGCGGCGAGCTGGCTGAGATGCATAGGGCGGGCATACATGTGGTCCGGACTGCTTCACGGCGGACGGGGCTCATCCGAGGGGAGGCGCACGCTGAGGACAAGCAGGCGGTGGGGCGGGCTTGGCAGACGGCGGGCGAACTCCTGAGGTCGGGAGACTGGGACATGGTGATTCTGGACGAGCTTCACACCGCCCTGCGGAGCGGTCTGCTTGACCTGGAGCCTGTCCTGAAGGAGATCACCGGTCGACCCGCGGGAGTAGAAGTGGTGACCACCGGTCGAGACGCGCCGGCGGAGCTACGCGCCGAAGCGGATCTGGTCACAGAGATGGTCGCCAGGAAGCACCCTTACCCCGGCATCGCGGCGCGCCGCGGGATCGAGTACTGAAATGGCAAGGGTTGCACGCATCGTCATGGTTGCCGGGACCGGCTCGCATGTGGGGAAGAGCGTCCTTGCCGCCGCCCTCTGCCGTCTCTATGCCCGGCGCGGTTTGAGAGTCGCTCCGTTCAAGGCGCAGAACATGGCGCTGAACTCCTTCGTGACCCCGGAGGGAGGGGAGATCGGGCGCGCTCAAGCCTACCAGGCTGAAGCGGCCGGGATCGAGCCGCACGTTGACATGAATCCCGTGCTCCTCAAACCCAACTCACAGACCGGGAGCCAGGTCATCGTTCTTGGACGGCCGGTCGGGCAGATGTCGGTGCGCGAGTACCACACCTACCAGCGGGAAGTGTGGCCGGTGGCCATGGACGCGCTCGGGAGGCTGCGTGCGAAGAACGACCTTGTCGTGGTCGAAGGCGCAGGGAGTATCGCCGAGATCAATCTGCGCGATCACGATATCGTGAATCTGAAAGTGGCGCTCCACGCGAGGGCGCCGGTCATCTTGGTGGGGGACATCGACAGGGGTGGGGTGTTTGCTTCGCTCTTCGGCACCGTTGAACTCCTGGAGCCGGCAGAGCGCGATTTGGTCAAGGCTCTTGTCATCAACAAGTTCCGCGGCGATCCCTCTCTGCTTGACTCAGGCATACGTTTTCTGGAGGAGCGCATAGGCATCCCTTCTCTCGGAGTCATCCCCTATTTGCAGGACTGGACGGGGGATGAGGAGGATTCTCTCGGCATCGCCGACCGGTACAACACCCAACAGGCTGCTGCTCCCCTCCGACTCGTCGTGGTGCGTTTCCCGTACATCTCCAATTACACGGATTTTGATGCCCTCGTCAAGGAGGATGACGTCTTGGTGAGGTACGTCACGCATCCGGCAGAGCTCGCGGATGCAAAGGCGATCATTCTTCCCGGTACCAAGAGCACCATTGCCGACCTTTCCTGGCTGCGAGAGAGAGGGCTGGCGGACGCGATCACGCGTGAGGCGGCGGCCGGTGTGCCCGTCGTCGGCATATGTGGCGGATATCAGATGCTCGGCAAGGCCATTCGTGATCCGGAGAACGTCGAGTCTACAGCGGATCTCAGCCAGGGACTCGGACTTCTCGAGGTGGACACGGTATTCACGGGCGAGAAGCGGACTGTGCGTGTTACCGGCGAACTGACCGGCGCCGGGCTGGGCTCCGGAGGGACACCGGTGCGTGGGTACGAGATTCACATGGGGAGTAGCACGCGAGGCGCAGGCATTCGCCCGCTTCTGCGCTTGTGGGAGGACGGCAAAGAGGATCCTCACGAGGACGGAGCCGTATCGAACGACGGAGTCGTGGCTGGGACCTATCTGCACGGCCTGTTCGATCATCCGGAGCTCAGGCGGTGCTTTCTCAACCGTTTGAGAGAGGCGACCGGTCTGGCAGCGAGGGCCGCAGGCGACGGCGGCGGACTGAAGCGCGAGGCAGACGAGAAGACGGCCGCCATCGATCGCCTGTGCGATCACGTGGCTTCAAACATCGACCTGATGCTGCTTCACTCGATCATAGGAGCGGAGTCGTGATCGACCGGGCCTACCCTCTCGACCCAGAGCGCGATCTGGCAGCCGCGGTTCTGGTCTTCGGCGGCCCTGTGGGCTCGGGCCGAGCGCCGCTGGGTACACGCGTAACGTTAAGGCACGTCCTTGGCTCTCAGGTGCGACTGCAGCACCTGGCGCGCCGCCGCCTCAGCCTCTTCCACCCGCCCATCGCGCAACAGCTCTACCAAAGGTTGATCAAGGACGGCATGCCAGGCAGCGTGGCGGGTGATTGGCGCCACACCGGCTGCCACGGCACGTGGCTCCCATTCCGCCCTCAGCCGGGCGAGCAGGGCCGTAAGTTCGCCATATTCCGGGCCGAACTCGCTCTCCAGCCGCTCCCTGAGCCGGCGGGCGAGCGCGGGACTGTCGTTCCCGGTGGAGATGGCGATGCGCAGAGAACCCCGACGCACCAAGGCAGGGAAGACAAAGTCGCTCGCATCCGGATCGTCTGCAACGTTTGCCCAGACACCCTCGCTCCGGGCGGCGGCTGCAATCCGGGCGTTGAGGTCCCGGTTGTTGGTGGCGGCTACGACGAGCGTCATGCCTTCCAGGTCGTCGTCACGGAATCCCCGCAGCCGGACTTCGGCGCCGTCAGGCACCGCCGATATCTCCGGCGCCACCATCACAACAGCAGCTCCCGCCTCGAGCAGCGTCCCTGTCTTTCGCACGGCCACGGGACCGCCTCCGACAACAAGACAATGATGTCCTCGTACGTCGAGGCCGGCCTGCAGGTACACAGCTTGTCCGGGTGTCGCCGGCTCTTGCGTCGCAGACTCCTCGTTGTGAAGAACACTTCCGACACACTCAGAAGGATAGCGTGATATGAACACCTCTGACGAGCGAGACGCAACTGGAGCAGTCTACCTGGTGGGGGCCGGCCCCGGTGACCACGACCTTCTGACTCTGGGCGCCGCCGAAGTCATCGCGGCGGCGGACGTGGTTGTCTACGATCGTTTGGTCGACCGTACCATCCTGGACCTGGCGTCGGCAGATGCCGAGATGGTGTACGTGGGCAAGCAGCCCGGAGCCCATTCGATCTCCCAAGATGGAATACACCAGATCCTGCTGGAGAAAGCTCTCGAGAAGAAGCGCGTTGTGCGACTCAAGGGAGGTGATCCCTTCGTATTCGGCCGCGGGGGTGAGGAGGCTTCGTTTCTCTCGCAGCACGGCATCCGCTTTTTCGTCGTGCCCGGCGTGACCTCGGCGGTGGCGGCGCCGGCCTACGCAGGGATTCCCGTGACCGACAGACGATGCGCGTCTTCTTTCGCCGTCGTCACCGGGCACGAGGCTCCATCAGGACCGACGTCGCGCGTAGACTGGGCCTGCATTGCCAAAGGGTCGGACACCTTGGTCGTCCTGATGGGCCTTGCGAGTCTTGGGGCGATCACCGGCAGGCTCATCAGGGAAGGAAGGGCTGCGGATACCCCAGCCGCCGTCATCGAGCGGGGCACCACCACTGGTCAGCGTGTGGTGGTGGGTGAACTGACCAACATCGCGGAGCGTGCAGCCACGGCCGAGATGCGCAGCCCGACCGTGCTCGTGGTTGGTGAAGTCGTCCGGCTTCGCGAGACTGTAGCCTGGCGCAATGAAGGACACTTGACCGGAAAGCGCATTCTCGTGCCTCGGGCGTTGCCCTCTGCTCTCGACCTGCCTCAGTTACTTCGTGATGCGGGGGCTGAAGTGACGGTAGTCCCCTCACTCACCCTTCGGCCCGAAACCCCACCGCCGGACCTGCTCGAGCGCCTGCGCGCGGCCGAATGGGTTGTGTTTGTCTCACCGCGTGCGGTGGATGTGTTGTTGGAGCATATGGAGGGACAGGACGCGGACATTCGGGAGTTGGCAGGTCGCCGGCTCGTCGCGGTCGACGAATTCACTCACGCCCGACTCAGACGAGCACGGCTCAGAGTCGATTGTCTACCACGTGCTCCGGCGGACATGACGCGGGGACGCGTGTTGATTGTGGGTGGCGAGGACGAGGTCAATGAAGTGGTATCGAGGGCTATGGAATCAGTACACCCAGGCGATGTCTCTTTGGAGAGCGTCGATCAGCTGGTGGTGTATTCCTATCACAAGGATGAGCGCTTCCCCATCCCGCCTTTGGGCGAGCATGATGCCGTGGTTCTCAGCGACGCGATGGCGGTGCGCGCGTACTGCGGCACGTATTCTGAGAAACCCAATAGCCGGCAGCTCGTTCTCGCCTTGGGTGCGTCGGCCGTGGGTGAGGCGCGGTCGCTGGGCGTGAGGATCGATTTGCAGGCCGTAGAGTCGGAAGGCGCGGAACTGGCGCGGTT
This sequence comes from Thermoleophilia bacterium, assembly GCA_016929985.1. The sequence continues at coordinate 8,595 of JAFGIH010000837.1, forward strand.
GATCGCGGATGAGCTTGCACGGTAAGATCTCGGTCTTCTCGTGAATCTGCAGCCTGGTCGCGAGAAGCAAGAGGTGGCCGAGAGCGACATCGGGGTTGAGCGGCGGCAATCCTGACGGGCTGGACCGCCCCGGGTGCTCTAGCGCATCCTCTGTAAGTACTAGTCCCCTCGCCCTGGAAGGTTGTGCGTGCCGACTGACTCTAAGAAGGGGATTGGGTTATCCACTTCTCACGTTCTTTTGCCATGAGACCCCAGCGGGCGTCGTAAACGGCTGGAGCTGGGCCGGCGCTGTGTGCGCGATTGGCACTTGCCTTGCGTTTCGCCGCTGCTGAGGTATAGTAAGCAGTCAGTTAGGCAATCGTAGGCGCGGCTGTGGTGTCAGGGAAGCCGGTGTGAGACCGGCGCGGTCCCGTCGCTGTAACCGGTTA
>JAFGIH010000838.1 GCA_016929985.1 Thermoleophilia bacterium
CATTGGGCCTACAAGTACATCTGCTACGCGGTGGACCAGCATATCGTGACGGGGTACCCGGAGGGGGACTATCGACCAGCCCAGCAGGTGACCCGCGATCAGATGGCTGTGTACATGGCGCGGGCGATGGTCGCGCCGTCGGCCGCGGTGCTGGCGGACTACACTCCGGCCGATCCGGAGAACTTCCCGGATGTCCCGACCGACCACTGGGCCTACAAGTACGTCGAGTACTGTGTCGAGCAGGGTGTCGTGGGCGGCTATCCGGAGGGTGACTACAAACCCGCCGTCATCGTCACGCGCGACCAGATGGCGGTATATATAGCGAGGGCGTTTGGCTTGTGGGAGTGACGTCCACGGCGAGCGCCTTTGCCCATCCTCGCTCTATGCGGCCCTCCTGAGGCAGGGAGGGTCGCAGCGCGTCTGCGTGCCAGCAAGAGCGTACGGCGGAGGAAGTACACACGAAGCATGGAAGTTCCTTCTCATCCCCCGGGCGGTCCACGGACTTCGGACATCCCCCTCTTGTCCAAGTCCACGCCCGGGGGTCGTCGCGAGCCACGCGAGGGAAGGCGATCTCACGACGAGCGGTGATGCCTCTGGGATGGGTGTTCTCGCAGGACCCATTCGATCTATCACGGGGCGCGGTCTTTGCGCTCACCGTTCGCGGCGTCTGGAATCCCGGCGCCCTTGTCCTCTCGCTGTCGCCGCCTCTTCTGTCCCCTCATCGGAACTTCTTGTCGAGTGGAATGGAGATTCGGTTCCGATCTTTCCGGTCAAGTGACTTCGTCATCACCACGCGCCCGCGTCGGTCGCCAGGCGCCTTGTCCCGCGGCTTCGCGCGGCCGATGCGGAAGACGTGGATGTCCTCGGGTTCCTGCCAGAAGGCCTGCACGACAGCATCGCCGTGGTCGGTCGAGCGGCCGATGCGTTTGCGGATCTCCTCCTTGCTCTCCACCACGATCCGGCCTCCGCTCGACATCCGCCAGTGCGGCGCCGTCAGATCACCGGTCAGCAGGTCGTCGGCTGGCAGGGCAATCTCCTGCTCATTCGCAGGGTCGAGCAGCTCCCGCAGATTCCACCAGGCCGCGCTCCGTTTGTTCGCGAAGAGCATCTCGCCTGAGCGATCCTTCCAGTCCGTGGACTCGCCCGCGTTGAAGGCGACGACCTCGAACTTCTGCTCCCTCAGTCTGTCCACGACTCCGGAGCCTACCCCCACCACATCGACGACCGCGTAGCCACCGTGTGACCGCAGGATCGGCACCACGTTCCCGGTGATGACCATCGTGTCCGGGATGCCGTATGGTCGCAGCTCCCGGAGGGCATTCCCGTACCGCAGCGCCAACACACTGGCGTCCCCTCCCCGACCGACATCCACCCCCACACAGGTGAACGCCGGCCAGTCGTGGGCCTCGTCGATCTCCCGCCAACGCTCATTTGCCGCCTCGATCCAGGCCAGTGGGATCAGGCCTTCGTCCTCGCTCGAGGCGAACTCCCCCAGCGCCCGGTTGGCGAACATAGCACTCGGCCGGATGATCCGCACGCCCAGGAGCCTCTCGAGGTTGGTCTGTGGCTTCTCGTCCGGCTGCAGACGGGCATATTCGCAGTGCCAGGTGTCGAGCCGGTTCCTCGCCCACTCGCGGTCGACACGACCCGCCTCCAAGCACTGGTCGAGGCTGATGTGCGTGACATGCCAGTCGTCGAAGCCAGGCTTCCGGCTGTGAATGTCGTAGAACCGGCCCTGCGGCTCCCCGGGAGTGCTGATCGCCAGCGCATAGCAATGCTGGCCGCTCAGGGCGCCTTCGGCCGCATCCCAGATCGGCGGCGGGATCGCCTTCGCCTCATCGAACACATAGAGCAGGTGCTCGGCGTGCGCCCCCTCGATGTTCTCCGGCCGATCGCTGGCTACCGCGAAGGCCTGCCCGTGGTCCAACTTGAGGTGCTGCTCGAGCAACTCCGTGCGCGGGTCGAAGGGGGCCCGCCCCAGCTGTTCCCAGTTCAGCCGGCGCGCCCACAGCTTGATCTCCGGCCACAGAAACAACGTCAGCTGCCGGTGGACGGAGGCCGTCGTCACCACCTTCCACTGGACGCCGGCGGCCTCCCTGGTAAGAGCGAAGTGCAGGACCAGCCAGGCCGCCAGCGCGGTCTTCCCCAACGAGTGCGGCCCCCGCACAGCCTGCCGGCGCAGGCCCTGATCAAATCGGCGCAGCACCTCCTCCTGGTAGGAGGTCGGCCCCTCCCCCTCGGACCACTGCAGGCACTCCTTCACCCAGGCGACGCGGTGGTGGGTATAGCCGCAAAGGCGGGCCTGGGTGGTCTGAGACAGAAACTCCCGGGCGAGCCGGCCGAAGAGGTTACGTGCGGGGGGCGGTGTCGAGCTGTTGGAGACGCTCACCGAACTCCTCCCATCGCTCCGCGGGCACGAAGTCTCGCATCAGGGCGGCGATCTCGCGCAAGAGCTCCTGCATCCGCGTGGCGTCGTAGATGGTCTGCGTCAACTCGTGTCGCTGCGGCGGCGGTCCCTCGAGATACTCGAAGATCAACTTCACCAGGGGAGCGTTGCCCTTTGCCGCGTTCACGACGATGGACTCTGTGAGCAGATCGTAGAACTCTTTCTCTCCGCCCTTGCCGTCCTTGGTCGTCTTGCGCAGGGCCTGGATGAGGAGGTTCTTTAGACTCTTGCTGCCCTTGGGCCGGCCATGGTTGGGTACCCCCGGCTGTCCGAAGCGCGTGTGCAGCGGCGGCTTCTTGTATCCCACCTCGTAGTTTTCGTTCCCGTTTGTCTCCCGTTCCTCGGCAACCATGTCAGTCACCCCTCTCCCCTTCCTGCGCATCTCCCCCGAGACGTGCCCTTGCGATCTCCGGGAACGCGCGCCCATCTCCCTCCAACCTCGCCTCCCTGCCGGTGAGCTGCTGCCAGCGGAGCACACACACGTCCACGTAGGCCGGGCTCAGCTCCATCCCAAAGGCGCGGCCGCCCAGCTGCTGCGCGGCGATGAGGGCCGGCCCACTGCCTAGGAACAGATCGAGCACGATCTCTCCCGGAGACAGGTGGTTGCGGATCGGGATGCGCCACAGCTCCGTCGGTTTCGTCGTGGGATGCTGGTGCTCGCTCTGGCGCGGGATCTGCCACACGGTGGACTGATTCCGCTCGCCCAGGAAGGTGTGGCGTTCTCTCCACCCATAGAGGCAGGGCTCGTGCTGCCAGTGGTAATCGGCGCGGCTGAACTGAAAGCTCTCCTTCGTCCACACGATCTCCTGGTGGACCTCTACACGCACGGAGGCCAGCGCGGCGAGAAAGGCCGGCCGCGTGATGCTCGCATGCCAGATGTACCAGGCGGCCTCGTCGGTCACCTGCGCGGCGGCCGCTCGGAAGGCCTTCGTCAGGAACTCCTCCAGCGCCGCCCCCTGCAGATCGTCGTTGGCGATGGGATCGTAGACGAGGCCTCCTCGGTGTTCGCGCCGGTGGGCATTGCCGTCGTAGGAGACGCCATAGGGCGGGTCGGAGGCGACGAGGCCGGCCTGCTCTCCCGCCATCAACCTCTCGACCGCGGCCGGATCGGTGGCATCCCCACACAGGAGGCGATGCTGGGGCCTGGGCGTGGCCTCGAAGCGCTTGCCGCAGTGCTCACAGGTGCATTCAACCGTTTCGCTCATGGCGCACCTCCGCGAAGGTCTGTCCCGTGGCGGCGAGCGTCGGCTGCTGCTCGGTCAAGCTCATCCAGCGTCGCAGGGCGACATCCACATAGGCGGGCGAGATGTCCATCCCCAGGCATCGCCGACCCACCTGCTCCGCGGCCACCAGCGTGGTGCCACTGCCCAGGAACGGGTCGAGGACGGAGGCGCCGTCACTTGCGTAGCTCTGCAGCTCGGCCCACATCCGCACCGGCTTGGGGCAGGGATGGCCGCCGGTGTCCTTGTGGGTGCCGGCGGGGAAGTCGAAGACATCGTGGGGTCGGGTGCGAGGCCAGTGCTCTCCGAAGAACACGATCGGCTCCCAGCACCAGAAGCGGGAGACCTTGCCATTGGTCATGGCATTGGTCTTGATCCACGGCGCCACGTGGTAGGGCGCGAAGAGCTGCAGCCACATCGCCAAGTTATGGCATCCGGGGGTGACGAGCTGTCGTTGGCTGAACCTGCACGCAGCCGCGAACCACTGGCGGGTGAACTCGCGGTAGGCCTGATCGCTTCTGCTGTCATCGGTCGCCTCGTCATAGCCCAGGCCCACGTTATAGGGAGGGTCGGTGGCCAGCAGCTCAGGGGCTTCGCCGGAGATCAGCGTGGCCACCTCGGTGTCGCTGGTGGCATCGCCGCACATCACGCGATGTTTCTCCTGCGGCTCGGCCTCGAAGCGATGCCCACAGTGCTGGCAGGTGCACTCAGACATCGGTCAGCCTCCCGCAGCGGGGGCACTGCACCACCTGTCCCAACAGCCACAGATCGCCCGGGCGCGTGACGGGATTTGCGGGGGGCTCCGGGGCCTCGACTTCCTCCGGCTCCTCTTCCGTGTGGAACTGGCTCATCAACTCCGCGAAGGCCTGCTCGGTGTAGCCGGTCAGCTCCATGTCCGCCCCCAACACCTCGAGCAGGCCCGCATCCAATTCCTGTAGGAGATCCTTCAGCGAGCCGGGGTCCATCTCGTTGAGTTCGGAGAGGCGGTTATCCGCGACGAGATCGGCCCACTCCTCCGCCTCGCTGGCGTAGTCCTGGCGATCCAGGGGCACGAGGTCCACGCCCAAGAGCTTCGCGGCCGCCAAGCGGCCATGTCCGCGCACGATGAAGCCCGAGCGGGTCGAGACCGTGATGGGCGCGCGCCATCCCTGGTGCCGGATGATCTTGCTCAACAGACGGATCTGCTCCTCGGAATGGCGGTTGGGATTGCGCGGGTTGGGCACGAGTGTCTCGATGTCCGCGATCTCGTCGTGCGCGCAGTGCACGGGGATGCCGGAGGCGGAGACGGGTTCGGTGAGGATATCTGTCGATGTTGCCGTGGGATTTGCTGACGCCTGGTCCATGATGTCTCCTCGGCCAAAAGACAAAGCCGGTCTCTGCGCTCAGGCTCGGGACGCTCATCTCCCTGCCTCAGCGCGGATTCCGGCTGTGCACCGTCGGATCCCCTCTGCTCACAGGAGCAGAGGTCTCATTCACCACTAGTCTACCATGTTGAG
>JAFGIH010000839.1 GCA_016929985.1 Thermoleophilia bacterium
ACGGACTGCCGGAGGTGGTGGTGCTAGAATGGCGCTGATATGGAACTTCAGTACAGCAGGGATCGCTATGCCCGTCAGCCTGTCGATCAAGAACGTGCCTGAGGAGCTGCTCCACCGCCTGCGCGCACGCGCACGACGTAACCACCGGTCGCTTCAGAACGAGCTGCTGGCCATCATCGAAGCGGCCGCCGCGGAGGATACCGAGATCACTCTGGACGGACTGGCCGAGTACGTAGAGAGCCTCGGTTTCTCCACGCCCAATGAAGGCACGGCCTGGATTCGTGAGCTCCGTGACGGCGGCTGACGACCCGCCGGAGAACGGCGCGGTGGTCTGCGACGCGTCGGTGTTCATCGCGGCCGTCTTCGCTGAGCCCGACTCCTCCCGAGCCCGAGCACTCACCCGCTCACGCCGGCTCTTTGCGCCGCCGCTGCTGCGATACGAAGTGGCCCACGCGGCTGTGAAGAAGGCGGCCCGCCGGCCGGACGAGGCGCACCTCGTGAAGGAGCTCTTCGCGAGAAGCCTCCACGTTCGCGTACAGAGGGCAGAGCCGTCGTGGCCGATGGTCATGGAGTTGGCGCGCGAGCATGATCTCTCCGCCTACGACGCATCCTATCTCCAGGTGGCGCAGGCCCTGAGGATACCGCTCGCCACGGTCGACGAGCACTTGGCCGAGGTAGCCCGTAGGCTCGGGTTGTTGGCCGGTCCCACATGACGAATCGGTGTATGCTGAGAGAGCACGATGCACAAGGGGGAATCATCCATGGGAGAGATCCGTAAGCACACGGTGGCCGTTCTGTCGGCGACGCTTGTGCTCCTGTGTGTGCTGTCCGTCGGGGGATGCGGGGAAGTCCACCCCGCCTCGGACGAGCCTACTACCATCCTGGCCCCGCTCGACGAGGCCACCCCCGCAGGCAAGATCTTGAAAGTGACCGACCTGAGCGCGGAGGGCGAAGTGCAGGCGGTGTGGTACCTGGATCCCGCGGGACGAAGGCTCCGCCAAGAGGAGATGGGCGCCTATACGATGGAAAACGTGACGATATACGACGAGACCGGACACAGCTCGCTCAGTGGCGTCGATCTCACCGTGACGCCGCACGGAGGAGTCGGCTACGAGCACGGCTACGACCTTCTCGATGACTTCGGCCACGATGAGGTCGCCGGGAGGGGCACCGTTTAGCTGGAAGAGCGGGAACTCGCTGTGTACGAGCTCTCTCTCCCCCCCGTCGATCCCGATCGAAGCTACGCCGCCCGATTCTACGTCGATCCGGCGAGCGGTCTCCGGCTGAGACAGGAGATGATCATCGACGGGGCGCTGGATTGGGCCCGCGAGTGCGAAGTCCTGGACGCCTCTCAAGTGACGGTATCCCTCGATCACACGGAACTCCAGCAGGAGGCGCTGATGAGGCGGGATAACCGCCTGGCTCACCTGGACGAGGTGCCGTTTCCCGTCTGGGGTCTCCCCGACTCCTATCTGGGTCTCCATCTTGAAGTCCTCATTCCGGTTGCAGATTGGGAGATGATCCGGCTGGAGTACTTCCCGGACGGCGGCTCGCATGCGGCCCATGTCATTGTCAGCACCTACGATCTGGCCGGGTACCCCGACTACCCACAGGACGCTCTTCGGCCTCTGGCATCGGCGTCGGCGATGACCGACTCGGTGGGTGACGTGCTCAGGTTCGGACAGGAGGGCGTAGCCATCGTCCTCCAGGTAGTCCGTGGCCAAGGCGACGCCTCCATAGAAGAGATCGCCCGCGCGCTCGTCCGACTGAACTGAGCGCCGTTCACGAATTGAGGAGTCCCGTCTTCGGGGCGGGCTTTAGCTTGGAGCAGCAGTAGAGGACCGGCGCCTGCCGGCGGACCGGTGCGCCGGCGCGGAGACGGTCCGGCGCCGGTGTTCGCCCCACCGCCGTCGCCTAATGCCCGTGATACGCCAGCGTCTGGGCCACCACCTGCTCCACCTCGGCGATCGCCCGGTCGTCCATTTCCAGACACTCCAGGTCAGCTAGAGGGTTCTCCAGGAGCACCCGCAGGGTCGCCACCGCCCCCGCCGTGAGCGGGAAGCACGCCGCGCCGCCGGGCCGGCCGCCGCCGGGCCACGCGTCGCTGTCGGGACCCGCGCTGCTATCAGGGCCTGCGCTGCTATCAGGGCCTGCGCCGTCCCCGCCAGACCCAGCGCCCCCGCCGGTGGCCGCGCCCCCGCCGGCGCACGACTCGCACAGCATGCCGCCTGCCGCCGGCGAGAAACCGTAGAGCCGCTCCTCACAGCCGCAGCAGGCGCACCGCGACATTTCCGGCGCGTAGCCGAGCAGGGCCAGCAGCTTCAGCCGGGTTGCCAGCACGATGCTCGCGGCGGTGGGCTGGTCGGCACACTCGGCCAGACGGCCGATCCCCCGCACCAGCAGGTTGAACGCGGGGGGATTGCCCTCCTCCACGGGGAACAGGTGCCGGATCGCCGAGAACAGCCGCGCCCCCTCCTCCATGCGGAACAGCCGGTCGCGGACCCCCTGGAAGGTGCGGAGTGTCTCCACCCCCACCACGGTGTAGAGCGTACCCCGGCCGGAATGCAGGCTGGCCCGCACCAGGCTGAAAGGCTCCAGACGACCCCCCGTCTTGGACTTGGTGCGCCGTACCCCTTTGGCTATCGCGCTCAGCCGTCCCCGATCACGGGTGTAGAGGGTGAGGATGCGGTCGGCTTCCTTGTAGCGCATAGAACCGATCACCAGCGCGTCGGTGGTGAAGAAATGAGAGCCTGCCAA
>JAFGIH010000840.1 GCA_016929985.1 Thermoleophilia bacterium
GATGCCGGCCACCAGGTTGCGCAGGTTGGGCTGCACGACCCGCGAGAGCGCCGCGAAGGCAGGGGGGAAGAAGCCTCCGGCCAGAGCAAGCAGCGCGAAGACGCCCACGACGACCCCAGTCCCCGACAGACGCCCCACCACGACGGCGGCCGCTCCTGTGAGCGCCATGAACGAGAACAGGGTGCGTTTCTCGCCGAAACGGTCACTCAGCCAGCCGGATGCGAAAGTGGTGAAGATCGGGGCGACGCTGGCCAGGCCGAGGATGGTGTTGGCGGCGGACGTAGAGAAACCCCGCTCCTGGGTGAGGTAGACCGGCATCATGCTGTAGAGGCCGGCTTGGGAGGCGATGCCCAGTGAGAAGACGAGCACCATGAGCCACACCGCGCGTTGGCGCAGCACGGCTGCCATGAGAGCCGGCTTTGGAGGAGTGCCCGCGAACCCTCCCGCCTTCCCCCAGAGGGCGAACGCGATGCCGCAGACGGCCACGAAGGCGCCGATCATCACGAGTGAGAGTTGCCAGGTGAAGGCGGCCAAGAGGCCGATGGCAAGGAGAGGGGCGACGGCGTAGCTGACCCTGGCGCCGGTCTGCTGCACAGAGAGGGCTTTGCCCCAGTCTTCGCGTGAGACCATCGCGGCCACCGTGGCCGTCACCGACGGCTGCATCAGCCCCGCGCACAGACCAAGGACAACCATGGCCAAGCGGACGAAGAGGGCGGAGTGGGCGAAGTAGCAGGACATCAGGGTCGCCGCCGCCAGTAGCACTGCCAGGATGAGCGTCCCCCGGTGCTGTAGGCGCGACGAGAGCAGACCCGAGAGCAGCGAGCCGGCCAGCGAGCCTACGGAGCCCAGCAAGAAGACGGTGCCTATCTGCGAGGGGGAGAGCCCCACGTCCGGCGCGATGGTCGGCATGAGCGGGGAGAAGATGAAGCGGCCGATGAAGGAGAGGAAGAACAGCAGCGAGATGAAGATCACGCCGCCGTATACGTCGGCCAGTCGCCTGGGGGCGGGGCAGTACTTGTCCGGCTGAGTCTTGTCCGACGGGGTCTGTGCCAATGGAGCCTTTCCTTGTGTCGTGCGGTCGGCACAGGGTAACATCCTCGAGCCACAAACGGCCGTCGCGCGGCCCGGCGAGCGCTCAAGATGTCGAGCCCCTCTGCCGATAAAGCGAATGGGGGTAAGTTCGGCCTTGGGAGCAGTTGTGCGGTTAGGAAGTCCGTCTGATCGGCGTCGTCCGGCCACCGGGCCCTCGTATCATGCTTCAGCCGGCGTTGCGCTGTCGGCCCGCACCACTTGGCGTGCGGCTGCCGCCGCACTCTTCGTCCTCGTGCTTCTGGTATCCCTGCTCGTGGCGCCGTTCCAAGCTCAGGCCACCGTTCTGGAACCGCTCACTCTGGAGCAACTCTGCCAACGGGCCACCACCATCGTGATGGTGGAATCCACCGATTCGACTACCCGGCTCGGCCGGCTGGGCGGCGACGGTTCCGCCCTCATGCCTCAGACACTGGTGGGCTTCGACGTTCTCGAAATCGTCAAGGAGCCTGTGTACGGGGGCGCCGTGCGCCCGTTGCTCGGGGGGCCTGCGCCTGCGGCCCTGTCTCACGCGGAGCTCGTTGTGCCCACGTGGGGTGGGACGGTGGGCGATCTCACCGTGGAGGCCGAGGGGATGCCGCGCTTCTCGCGGGGCGAGACCTGCATCCTCTTCTTGGACGCGGAGAACCGCATCATCGGGGGCCCTCAAGGCAAGCTGGTGGTGCGCGACGGCCTGGTGACGGGCCTGCGCGAGAATGATGGGTCCGAGATGGCCGCTCAGTCACTCGGCCTCGTGCGAACCCGGATCGCGCAGATGCTGGGCGTCGACTTGGGAGCGCCGGCAACAGAGTACGCGGCCGAGCCGGACGCCGGCGCCGCAGCGCCGATGGCCGAGCCGGCGCTCGGGGAGACCGAAGCGCCGTCCAGCCTGGGAGCGTCAGGGACCCCGGTAATCACCGGCATCACGCCCGGCTCAGCTCCGGCCGGAACGGGAGACAAGGTTGTCGTCACGGGCAGCGGCTTCGGGTCCAGCGCGGGCTCGGTGGACTTCTACTACAAGACCGGTCAGACCATCAGCGGCCCCATCATCTCCTGGAGTGACACCGCCATCGTGGTAGAGGTGCCGGTGGGTGAGGTGGACGACTACTGGGCCTCCGCCGGGAGCGGCCCGGTCACGGTGACCACGGCCGGCGGGCTCACCAGCGCGGGCTACCAGTTCAACGTGACTTTCAGCTACGGGCAGGTGCGGTGGTTGTACTCGTCGGTGGGCTTCCGGGTCAACCCCAACTGCCCCGACACCTCCCAGGAGCGGGCGCTGATCGACGCAGCGGCTGCGACGTGGAGCGCTCCCACCGGTTTTGACTTCACCGACGTGGGCACCTGTTCGACCACCAGCCCCATCGTCGACGACGGGCACAACGACCTGTTCTGGAGTTCCACCATCCTTCCCAGCGGGGTGATCGGCTGCGCTTGGACCTGCTACTGGGC
>JAFGIH010000010.1 GCA_016929985.1 Thermoleophilia bacterium
CAAGTCGGAGACCACCTTGTGGAAGTGCGAGGAGTGCGGCTACGTGCACGAGGGCGCCCAGGCGCCCAAGGTATGCCCGCTGTGCGGGAGACCGCAGGCTTTCTTCGAGCTCTACTGCGAAAACTACTGAGCGCCGGATGCGAGGCCTCGCGGGGTTCAGGGTGCCTCGCGGGTGCCGGAGCTGCGTGGGTCCGCGCAAGGTAGGTCCTAGGTCGTAGGGCAGGCGTCGGGGAGGTGGGGTTACCCTCCTTCCATGCACGCGATCCCGACACGACGGCTCCTTGTCTACATCGCTATCGGCGTGGTCGTCCTCGTGGTGGGGACGGTCGGTCTGGTGTCGATGCGCGGCGAGCAGGTCTCGTCGGCCGAGGCGGTGGTCATCAGCGCTGGCGATACGGTCCAGGGCCCGGCCGGCGCCCTCACTCTGTCGGGCTCCACAGGAGTCGCCAATCCGGGCGTAGCGATAGGCGTGGGGGGCGAGGCCGGTGCGGTCGCCACCACGACGACCGAAGCCCGCATCTGGGTCCAGGTCGCGGGAGCGGTGAACCGCCCGGGCGTCTACCAGATGAGCGCAGAGGCCCGTGTATTCGAGGCCGTGGCTCAGGCAGGCGGCTTCTCGGACACAGCCGACCAGCAGGCGGTCGCTTTGGCGGCTTGTCTCAGCGACGGCTGCCGTGTGTATGTCCCAGAGGTCGGTGAGGCCGGGGACGGCGCCGTGCAGACGCCGGTGCAGTCGTCCGCCGGCCTCTCCGGCACGGAGGGCGGCGCAGAGGCCGGTGCCGCGTCGTCACCGGGGCCGGTATCGTTGAACTCAGGCACTCTCGCCGAGCTGGACGCCCTGCCCGGCGTAGGCCCGGCCATCGCTCAGCAGATCATCACGTACCGGGAGAACAACGGGCCCTTCACGTCGGTCGACCAGTTGACCGACGTCCCCGGCATCGGTCCGGCCAAGCTCGAACAGTTGCGCCCGCTGGTGGGGCTCTGACGGTCCTGTGCCGGGGGGCCGCATAGACCTGAGTGGCGGTCGTGCGGCGGTCCGCGGCTTCGACGACAGCGCCACCGCCGGGCCCTCGGCGACCGACGCCGGCCGCCGCGGAAGTGGTCCGCATTCTCAGGGCGGCTCGTGTCGCGGTAGCGGCCTGGTGGATCGGTTCGTGCGTCGTGCCGGCGTGGCCCGCTTCACGACCTTCGCCTGCGCGCTGGGGGCTGCGCTTCCGGCCGTGACGGGGCCGAGAGCCGTTCCTGCCGTCGTCGGGCTCATGACCTCGGTGGCGGGAGCGCTTGGGGGAGTGGCCTGCCGGCGCCTACGCCGTACATCGTGGGCGCTTCTGGTGGCGATCCTTCTGACGGGGTTCTGGACCGGCTACCTCACCGGCACAGTCAGGGTGGCGGCGTTGACGGGCGGCGATCTGCAGCAGTTCATCGGCCGGTCGGTCGAGGCCGAACTGGTCATCACGGGACAGGTGCGGGCGAACGCCGGTTGGCAGAGCGCGACGGCAGTGGTACGCGCGACCCGCCTCCAGGGCGATGCCTGCGCCGCCGACCTGGTGGGCCGGTGCGACCCTGGAGTCGGGGAGTCGGTGCTCCTGGAGGTGGCACCTGCGGACCAGCCGGACGGCGATGTCCTGGTTCTGGAGCAGGGCATGATTGTGGACTTCCAAGGCACGATCGAGGAGCCCGAGGGGCCGACCGACTCGGGGTACGATCAGGCCCGCCGGCTTCTGCACCAGGGGATCCAAGTGGTGTTCGCCGCCGATGGAGGGTCGGCGCTGACGGTCGTCGGCCGCCGTGGCGGGGTCGCTGGCTGGTTCGACCGGCTGCGCGCCTCGGCGATGCGGCATCTCATGCTGGGCCCGGACGACCGCTACGGCGAGGCTCTTCAAGGCGTGGTGCTGGGAGAGACCGTGGGCCTCGACAAGGGGTGGATGGAGGCCTTCAGGCGGTCCGGTACCGCCCACATGCTGTCGGTGAGCGGACTCCATGTGGGGAGTCTCGCCGCCATCATGCTGGGTGTAGCGCGGCTCCTGGGCGCCGCCAGGTGGGTCGGCTTCGTGCTTGCGGCGCTGTCGGCGGTGTTCATGATCCCCTTCGTGGGGCCCGCACCGCCCATTGTGCGTGCGGCCATCATGATCGTGGTGGTATTGATGGGCCGCTGGGTGGGCAGAGGCCGCGATCAATGGCAGGTACTGGGCTTGGCGGCCGTGTTGATCCTGGCGCTGAACCCGTTCGCGCTGTTCGATGTAGGGTTCCAGCTGTCCTTCTCTGCATTCGCGGGGATGCTTTCACTGACTGCTCCCGTGCAGCGTCTCTTGCGCCGTCTCCCCCCGGGCATGAGCTCGAATGTGGCCGTTTCTATCGCGGCGAGTGTGGGCACTGCTCCGGTCAGTCTGGCGGTCTTCGGGCGCACTTCTCTGGTGGCGCCTCTTGCCAACCTCCTGGTGGTGCCCTTCTTGCCTGCCATCACCGGCCTGGGGATGGCGAGCGTGTTTCTGGGCTTCGCTTGGAGCGGTCTGAGCATGGCCTTCGCCACCCTCGCCTCCCTGCCTATGAGCTGGACGGTGTCGGTCTCGCGCCTCATGGGACTGGCCCCGGTGCTCGAGGCGGCCGATCTGGGACGGGTGCTCACGGCTCTGGTGGCGGCCGCTCTGGCTCTGCCGGCCGCGCTGGCGCTGATGGGATACGCCGTCCGTGCCCCGTTCGGCATGAGCTTGCCCTGGTTCAGGCGGTCGATGAAATGCCTCCGCCGGCACAAGCCGCGGAGCAGGCGTTGGGCGGCTGCAGCCGGTTTGGCGGTGGTCGTAACCGGTCTGCTCGCGGGGTACGCCGGCTACCCGGCGGCCGTGCGGGGTGTCGAGGCCTTGCAGGTGTTGGGCGGTGGGAGGAGCTGGCCGTCCCTGGTGGAGGTGAGGGTGCTCGACATCGGTCAGGGCAACGCCGTCCTGGTGCGGACCCCCGACCATCACAGCCTGCTCTTCGATGGGGGACCCGAGGGATGTGGACTCGCCGAACAGCTGCGCTCACTGGGGGTGCGCCACTTGGACGTGGTGCTCGTGTCTCATCCGCATGCGGATCACTTCGCCGGGTTGCTCGAAGGGTGGGACGGTCTGGAGGTCGATACCTTCATCGATCAGGTGCAGGTGGTCTCGGAGAACGGCGCGGCGGCCGGGCTCTCCGCGGCCGGATCTGTTGCCGGGATCGTCGCCGGGTCTGCCGCGAACAGCGGGGCTGCTGCCGGGAGTGACGGCAGAGA
>JAFGIH010000841.1 GCA_016929985.1 Thermoleophilia bacterium
ACGAGCACCGTCCCCTGGTGGAGGCGGAGTTGCAGGTCACGTCGCTCGAAGGGCTGCTCCACTCCCCGCAGGGCGAGGGCCTTCCCGGCGGGCGCCTGACCATTCGAGCCGTGAGCCTGGAGACCGACCAGGCTCGCGTGCTGAAAGTGCCCGAGGGTTCTCCCGCCTTCTGCCTCGAGAGCCTGTTCCAGGATTTCGACGGTCAGCCTCTGAGCTGGGGCCAGTTCCTGTGCCGTGCGGATCAATTCCAACTGACCACCCACTTCGGGTCTGCTCTGGGTCAAGCGATGGGGGCGACTAATTGAGCGAATCAAAGGATGCCGTGACGCAAGAGAGGCTCGCCGCCATAAGCGCGGCGGTCGCCGATCTGGACGAGAAGACGGTCATAAGTCTGACGAAAGAGGCGCTCCACGCCGGGGACTCCTCAGTGAGCGTGGTCCGCGCCGTCGAAGCGGGGCTGCGCACGGTCGGCGAGCGCTACGAGCGGCAAGACATTTACCTGGCCGGTCTGATCATGGCTGGCGAGATCTTCCGCGCTGTGATGGAATTCGCCCAGCCCGGCCTGGAGAACGAGCTGGCCGGCAATGCCTCGGGTCTGGTGCTCTTGGGCACCGTCGCCCACGACATCCACGACATCGGCAAGAACATGGCGGCCCTCTCGTTTCGCACGTTCGGCTTCACGGTGGAAGATCTGGGAGAGGACGTGCCGCCTGAGGCCTTCCTCGAGGCGGCCATAACTCGCAAGCCCGACATACTCGGCCTCTCCGGACTGCTGTCGGTGGCGTTCACGTCAATGCACGACACCGTGGCGCTCATCCGAAAGCACGCCGACGAATTTGAGAAGATGCCCATTCTGGTCATCGGTGGGAGCACCATCGACGAGCGCGTGGCCGCGTATGTGGGTGCCGATCTCTGGACCCATGACGCCATGGTCGGGGTCCGGCTCTGCCGGCAGGCCTTGGAGAGCAGGGGTTAGCAGGCCCCCGGCAGGCCGCCCAGAAGCGAAGCCTCTTAGTCTTTCTTCGGCGCGCCGGCCGACTCGCGCACGTCGACGATGTCCGTGACGAAGGGCTTGACGGCTTCGACGATGTGCTCCTTGTCCGCGTTCACCACTTTGAACGTCACCGTCTGCGTATCGCCATGAAGACCCAGGGCTTCGATCTGCCCACCCACACCCGCGATAGCGTTGGTGATCTTGGCGAGCACTCCTGATTCGTGGGGGATCTTCGCCATGACCCGTACGCCGGCAGTGCGCGCCCCGAACAGCTCGAGCAGCACTTGGAAGAGATGCGACTCGGTGATGATGCCCACCAGCTCGCCATCGCGCGTGACCGGCAGACCGCTCACCTTGTTGTCGGACATGATGCGTCCGGCGTGCTCCACCGGCGCGTTCTCTTCGACCGTGATGACGTCGCGGGTCATCACCTTCTCCACGGTGATCTTCTCGAGCAGGTAGTCGACCTCCCACACGCTGAGCGAGGTGGCCGGTGAGGGCGAGACCCGGAACAGGTCGACGAGCGACACGATGCCCACCAGTTCGTTCTTATCGTTCAACACGGGCAGCTGACGCACCTTGCTGCCCTGCATCACCTTGAGCGCGTCGGGCACCGAAGCATCCGGTTTGGTAGTGATGGGGTTCCTGGACATCCGATCGCGGACAAGCATGATCTCCTCCTCTTTACCCTCTTGACTGACTACGATGACGCATACCCACGGGCGGGCTTCCCCGAACCTACCGTAGCTGCCGGCTCCGTTCCACAGCCGCCTCTACTGCCTTCTGGAAGGCCTCGCGAAGACCTTTCTGCTCAAGCGTTTCCATCCCCCTGCGATAGAGTTCGCCACTCGCGTTGAGGCGTCCCCTGAGCTCAGCGGGCGAGTTCGAGCAGTCTGACAGCGACTCAGCCGTCGCGAGAGCCGTCTGGCGCACCAGCCGGCGGGCCAGAGCCCTGCTCAGACCCACCGCCACGGCCCCGTCCTCCAGGCTCTCGATGGCAAGAGCAAGAAAGGCCGGACCCGATCCCGAGACGCCCGTCACCGCGTCGAACTTATCCTCGGGCAAGATCTCTACCCACCCCAAAGGCTCGAGCAGCCTGCGCACCGGCTCCACCTCGGCCGCGGGCGCGTCGGGCTCGTGGGCGAGGGCCACCGCGCCCACACCCAACTCGACGCCCAGGTTGGGCATGATGCGGTAGAGAGCCGGACCGGGTCCAAGGATGCCGCGCATCCACTCCAGGGTGACCCCGGCCATGGACGATATCACCGTCTGCTCTGCGCGGAGCAGGCCCGCGAGCACCGTGAGGACCTCCTTGGCGTCCTTGGGCTTGACCACCACGAGGACGGCGTCGACCCGGGCCGCAAGGTCTTCGAGGGACTCCGCCCTCTCTACGCGTCCGGTCTCGACGAGGCGCGCCGTGGCCGCCTCCACCTTGTCCCAGACCACGAACCTGATCGGGCCCTCCGGCGGACGCAGCCAGCCCTTCACAAGGGCGGAGCCCATATTCCCCGCTCCGATGAGTCCGACCGACGACACCGTTCTCAAGATGCGGCCTCCCGCCCCCTCCGTCTTGACGTCTCCTGAGCCATGCACACTGAGAATACCTGATTACGCGGGGAGCCGGAACAACGGAGCCTCGTCGTACACCGCGTTGCCGATCACGATGGCGTCCGACAGGGCGGCCATCTCGGCGGCCTGCTCCGTGGTCTGGATGCCTCCTCCGTACCAGAGGAGCGTGCGGTCGAGCGCTTCCCGGACGGCGCGCACCATCTCGGGGGTCCCGTACATGCCGCTGTATTCCAGGTAGAAGACGGGCAGCGCGAGAAGATGCTCGGCCAGTTGGGCGAAGGCCACCACATCCTCCGCCCCGATGTCGGTGCGGGCGTGCGACAGACGGGCCGCCGTGGCGCCCGGGTTGAGGATGCAGTAGCCCTCCACCACGAGCTTCTCCCAGTCCATGACCTGGGAGTAGCGCTTGATGGCAGCCTGGTGGTGCCCGATGACCCAGTCGACCTCTGTGCTGTTGAGCACCATGGGGATGAGGTAGACGTCGAACCCGGGGCACACGGCGCCGGGATCGGAGACCTCCAGCGCCAGCGGGAGGCCGCACCGCCTCAACCGGGTCAGAAGGGAGAGCACCTCACCGAGTCCGTACCCCCCGGTGCCGCCCACCACCAGCGCATCGACGCCCCAGGAACAGACCTCCTGCAGCCGCTCGTTGCCGAGCGGCCGGGCCGGGTCGAGCTTGGCCATGCGCCGCCACCGGCGGACGTCCACCATCAGGCCGCCCCCTGTTCGCCCGAGGGCCCTCCGGCCTGCGAGGTGTTCGAGCGCCGCCCAGGCCGCTCCCCTCCCCGGGACCGCCAGGTGAGCCAGGCCATGACTATCCAGAAGAGCACGAGGACCACCGTGGTAGCCACGGAGAAGCGGGCGATGGTGGTGAGGTCCTCGGGGTTCGGCACCGGCGGATGGTAGCCGAACCCGTAGTCGATGACGTCGTTGGCGATCAGAAACAGCGAGACGATGAGCACCAGGATGGGCCGGAAACGTAGAAAGACCGTGACGACGAGCCCCAAGACGATCATGCCGAAGTGCGTGGCGCTCATGAGGATGGCCATGAAGTGGTACCGCCCTCCGGAGAGGTAGTTGGTGAACCACACCAGCACCGTCCACAATCCATACTTCATGCTGGCCCCGGAGGCGACCAGCCCCAAGAACTCCCACCCGCGCCCGTAGTACAGCGCGAGCAGGACGATAGCCATGAGCGTGACCGAGAGGGGGCTGTCGGGCACGAAAAGCCACAGATACCAGGGCGCGGCCTGGAGCGAGTCACCGTACCAGTAGAGGTACCCGGCGACGGCGCTGCCCAGCAGCACGACGAACAGCAACCACACGATGGGGGTGGTCCCCACCACCCAGCGGGCGAACCGCACCCACGGGGCCCAACGGATCCGGTTCGTCTCGAGCGAGACGCTCGCTCCAGCCACGCAAAACCACCTCTGTCACCCGTCGCCTGTCGTCGTTGCTACTATACCGACTAGGGCAGACCGACAGCGAGCAGACCATGACAGCCACCGCTTCCGACGACAGGACCTCCCGCCTGACCGCATACCCCGCCCCCCAGGGCGCCAGTTCACTGTGGGCGTGGCGGCAGTGGGTGCCCTTTTGGAAGGTCACGCGCAACTTCATCGTGATCTACGGCTGCCGCTACTGTCCCTTCCTCTCATGGAAGAGCGCGCTGTACCGCCTGATCGGGATGAAGATCGGCAGGCGCGTCTCAGCCGGGCTGGGAGCCGTGATCGACGTCTTCTTCCCCCAGCTCGTCAGCATCGGGGACGACTCCATCATCGGCTACAACACCGTGATCCTGTGTCATGAGTTCCTGGTGAAAGAGCTGCGCACCGGGCCGGTGACCATCGGCAAACAGGTCATGATCGGGGCGAACGTGACCATCCTGCCGGGAGTGGTCATCGGCGATGGGGCGACGGTCTCAGCCTGCAGCCTGGTGAACGCCGACGTGCCTCAGGGGGCGCTGGTGGGTGGAGTGCCGGCGCGCGTGCTGGGTGGCGGCGGTGGCGGTGGAGGCGGGGGCGGCGCCTGAAGCGCCTCAGCCTGACGCCTGCGGCGCCGGCGGCGGAGCAGCCAGATCCCCAACAGGGTCAGGATGATCAATCCGACCAGCCCCGCGAACGCGATGAGCCCGATGTGCACCCAGTCGTAGGCGACGCTCTCGCCCTGCATCCGCCTGCTGTCTGAGATCCCTACCTCCCAGACGAGTGTGTTCCCCTGCACGTGGTCGGCGTTGTTGTCTTTGATGACCCCAGGAAGCGTAACGCGGTTCTCGAGTTTTATGACCTCGCCCAGCATCTCCACGGGCAGCCCGAGGTCGCTCTCTTGGGCCTCTTGCAGGGCGCCGCTCGGGTCGATGGTCGTCGAATAGGTGGTCTTGGTCCTGAAGAAGCCCTCATCCTGGGTGAGCGAGAATCTGTCGGCGTCGAAGAACGTGGAGAGGACGCGGCCGTCGGTGAGCTCCTCGAGTTCCGCGAGGTCGGCGAAGTCGTGCGACAGGCTTATCCACCGTGTGCCATCGTCGTCGGTGCCCTGGTCTACCGACCAGTCTGTGGGGATAGTGCCGATGAGCAGGGGGAGGAGCACATCCAAGCTCTCAGGAGTGAGGCCCTCGAGGATCTCGAGCCCGCCGAGGCCTTCGAGACCCTCGAACAGAGACCCCAGGTCGCCCAGTCCGCTGAGGCTGGAGGCCGCTTGCAGGAGCGCGTTCTGAAGCTCCTTGTCCAGGGCCAGCCGGACGCCGGTAGAGCCGGAGCCATCTTCCTCCAC
>JAFGIH010000842.1 GCA_016929985.1 Thermoleophilia bacterium
ACGCCCATGACGACGACAACCTCTTTGCCCTCGGTCCTGGCTGCGCGGGCCAGCGCTTCTACGCGTGCGAACTCAGTGGCGTAGTCTGCCGAGGCCGGCAGGGGGAATGTTTCGCCGGAGGGGCTTATTGATAATTCAGGCATCGTGACTCCGCGTACGAGTTGTGAGTGATAGTGAGCAACATTCGTCACCGATGACGTGAACCCTATCGATCATGGTGGCGCCCTCTAGGTCTCGATCCGGTTCCTGTCAAGATCGTTCGGCCGCTCTCTCGATCTTGTCTATCATCTCACGCACCGTGAGTACCTCGGCGAACAGGTGGCTCATGGTGGCCAGAGACGCCCGCTGCAACTCGGCTGCGGGGAGCCCCCCCATATCCGCCGTCGCCGTGCCGTCGCTCAAGAAGAACACGCGGAACTCTCGTTGCATGGCCTCGCGCGCGGTCGTATCGCAGCATACGTTGGTCGCGACTCCCCCGACGATGACCGTGTCGATGCCACGCGAACGCAGGATCAGCTCCAGGTCGGTGCCGTGGAAGGCTCCGAACCGGGGTTTGTCGAGGATGATGTCTCCCTGCCGGACGACGATCTCCTCGTCGAGCTGGGCCGAGCGGGCGTCCTCGTTCAGGACGCCCGCTCGCGCAGGAGGCGAAGTCTCGCCGAATATGCCAAGGTTGGAGCCATCGGGCCTCAGCACCAGCCGGGTATGGACGACTGTGACACCGGCGTCGCGGCAGACTGCGGCGAGCTGGTTGAGCCGCCCGAGCACGGCGGCTCCGCCGGGTGCGTACACAAGAGACTCACGCACGAAACACGTCTGCAGATCTACGTTGATGAGGGCAGTCCGCTCGGGAGCCAGTGCA
The DNA here is from genome assembly GCA_016929985.1 of Thermoleophilia bacterium. The sequence goes on from JAFGIH010000842.1 coordinate 863, forward strand.
AAGTCGACCACTCCAAGACCTCCGGGACTACAGTGGTTTCACGGGGATGTACAGCTCTACGATATGGGTGGACTCCGGATCGTCGCCGGCCTCGTTGAGGTATACCTCGAGGCAGGGTCCGTCGCTGCACTGATAGCCGCTCTCGGGCAGCCACTGCCCCATCATCGTCTGCCAGATCTCGGAGTACTGATGTGGCAGGATCTCAAAGTGGCCCACCGCGTACGTGCCTGCAGGGACGGTTCGTGTGCCGATCTCACCCTCAGCAGGCGTCCCGACCGGGACGGTGATGGCCGCGTCCACTCGCAGCCGTTCTTCGTCGGTGATGCCGGGATCGTCCTGGTAGATGCTTACGACCTTGGTGTCCGGGCCCAGCAAACCCCGGGGGCCCGCCCAGGAGAACAACTGTCCGAACAGCCGTGCAAAGAGCGCAGTGTCACCCGCGTAGGGACCTATGTGGCGGAGATAGGCCACGTTCATCTCGGGGATGCTCTTCACCTCGACTCTTGCTTCACCGCTTTCCATCGTCAACCTCCATGACCAGTTTCTTGAGACTGGATCGAGAATACGCACTGCTGAAGGAGCCGCTTGCCGAGGCTTGCGCATCTCTTGACTCTCGTTGCTCTGATCCTCACGATCCTTGCTGTTGACCGTCCCGCCGCAGCGGATCCAGTCGGTCGCGCTCATGCCGAACGCCTCCCGGAAGACCCGAGAGAAAGCGGCAGGGCTTGAGAAGCCGCACTCCAGCGCCACCTGGGTAATGGGTCTTGCTGGGTTGGAGAGTAACAACGAGGCCGCCTTCTCAACGCGCCGCCTGCGGATAAACATGCTGAGATTCTCACCGACCATGGCCTTGAAGACCCGGTGAAAGTGATAGGGAGAGAACGCGGCGACTGCGGCCAAAGATTCCAGGGGCAGGTCACCCGCCAGGTTCGCTTCGATGTGGTCGATCACCCTGTTGATCCGAGCAACATATTCGGCTCGCATCGCACGCCTCCGCGCGTTGTCCAGGCTATCCGTCTCGGCCATCTCTTGTCTCCCTGAGTGTCTCGGCGAATTCACGAGTCGCTCCGCCGCTCAAGCATCTGTTGCCCGCCGATCATGGCGAGACCCACATCATACTACCCGCACCGGACGGGTCCGCCACTATCCCGCTGCTCAAGTCACGTTTTGAGCCGCCGATACTACTCTGAAGGGAATCGACCGCTGTCGGAGACGAAACGAGTGGCGGGGACGCAGTGGGTTTGGATTGTGGTGGCGGTGGCGGCGTTGAATGCGGCTGCCATCGTGTCCTGGGCTTACTCGGTCGTCTCTTGGCGACACCACGCGATCGGCAGCAGATGCTTCTCACTGCTGATGGCGTCCGTGGGACTCTGGTGTCTCCTCTACTCGCTCGAGATCGTACTCCCCGGACTGGCTGCCAAGGTTGTCTCGGCCAAGATGCAATACGTGGCCATAGTCTCGGTTCCGGTGTTGTGGCTCTCCTTCTCTCTGCGCTACACGGGGCAAGAACGTTGGGTGACCGGCCCCCGTGTGTTGCTGTACGCGATCATTCCGATGTTGAGCCTCGGTCTGGTGGCTTCGACCGAACTCCACGGCTTGATGTGGAGCAGCATCGCGTCTAGTCCCGGCGGTTCTCTTCGCGGCATCCAAGTAGGCCACGGCTTCTTTTTCTGGATACACTCCGCCTACTCGTACGCGCTTGTTGTCATCGGAGCCGCCGTCCTTGTACGGGCGGTGATACGTCTGCCCCGCGTCTATCGCGCCCAGGCACATCTCATGGTGTTGGGTGCCGTTGTGCCCTTGGTCGCGAATCTCGTCTACCTCTCGGGCGCGATACCGGCTGATTGGATCGACATAACCCCGTTCGGTTTCGTCCTGAGCGGTGTGCTGCTTGCTCTCGCGATGTCACGGTTCCGTCTATTCGATTTGTCTCTGGGGCTCAGGACCAGGGCTAGGAGCGCTCTGATCGAGGCTATGTCGGACGGGGTCGTGGTGCTGGACGAAGAAGACCGTGTCGTGGATGTCAATCCGGCGGCCGTCTCGATTCTCAGAAGCCGCTTCACTCCATTGCTAGGGGCGTATCTAGGAGAGTTCCTGCGCGATCATGCCGGGACTCCCGAGCCGGACGGGGACCGGGGGCCGGCCCATGGGGAGTTCGTCACCGATCGGGAGGACGGCGCACGTGTCTTCGACTTCGTGGCCTCACCGGTGGGCGGAGCTCACCGTTCGCGGTCGGGCCATCTGGTGGTGCTGCGAGACATCACCGAGAGACGCAGGGCGGAGGAGGCCGTTCTGGAGAGTGAGCGCCGCTATCACGACCTTGTCAACAATGCACGTGACATCATTCTCACCGTCGATCTTCGAGGCCGATTGATGAGTGTCAATCCGGCGGTCGAAGTCGTGACCGGATACGCGCAGGACGAAGTCCTCGGGCTCTCGCTTGCCGAAGTAGCCGGGATTGAGTTCCCAGGGACCGCGTTTCACCCGCTCCTTGACGGCGAGCGGGAGCGGCGTGAGGTGGTGGTGCGCCATAAGGACGGACGCAATGTGGCGCTGGAGGCCAGCATCCGTGCGGTCCGTCGCGACGGGAGGGTTGTAGGGTTCGAGTGTATCGCCCGAGACATGACCGAGAATCGTGCATGGGAGGATGCCCTCAGATTCCAGGCCTTGCACGACAGCGTTACGAGTCTGCCCAACCGCATGCGCCTGCGCGAGCGTCTGCAAGAACTCATATCATCGTCTCAGGATCCATCTCCGCACTTTGCGCTGTTCGTCCTGGATCTTGACCGGTTCAAAGAGGTCAACGACAGCATGGGACATCACTGCGGTGACATGCTACTGGAGTTGGTGGCTGCCAGGATGCGCCGGTCGCTCCGGTCGGCCGATCTTCTGGCCCGTCTGGGCGGTGACGAGTTCGCCCTGGTCGTACCGGTGGCCGACGCAGACGATGCCTGCCGGGTGGCCCTGCGGATCCTACGGGTGTTCAAAGCGTCTTTTGACGTGGAGGGGCAGAGGATCGGACTGTCGGGCAGCGTCGGCATCGCCCTCTATCCTGACCACGGTCTTACGGTTGAGAGCCTTCTGAGATTTGGCGACATCGCAATGTACACGGCGAAGAAAGCTGGTGGCGGCAGATACGCTCTCTATGAGAGCGAGGGCGACCTTCACACGCCCGGCCACCTCGAGCTGCAGTCCGATCTACGTTCGGCTTTCGAGCGGGGCGAATTCACGCTTTACTATCAGCCCCAGATCAGACTTGATAATGAACGCGTGGTCGGAGTGGAGGCCCTGGTGCGTTGGAACCATCCGCGCCGGGGTCTTGTCGTGGCGGGTCAGTTCGTCGATCTGCTTGAGCGGGAAGGGCTCAGCAATCGGCTCACCACCTGGGTGTTGGGTCGCGCTCTTGCCCAGAGTGCGTCCTGGCTCGCGAGTGGCATCAGGGTGCGGATGTCCATCAACCTGTCCGCCCGCGATCTCGACGATCCTGATCTCCCCCGGCGGATCGGCGAGTTGGTCCGACGGCATGGAGTAGACCCGAGCCTGTTGACAGTCGAACTCACCGAAACCAGCACCATGCTCGATCCGGAGAGGAGCATAGAAGTGCTGGCCGCGATAAGGGGCCATGGAGTGAGTGTTGCCATCGACGACTTCGGTGTGGGTCACTCGGCGCTCTCGTATGTCAAGAGTCTGCCGGTCGATGAAGTGAAGATCGACAAGTCGTTCGTGCTGGCCATGGCGATCGACAAGCAAGACGCTGCGATAGTCCGCGCTACCATCGGGTTGGCGCACGAACTCGGACTGAGAGTGGTCGCTGAGGGGATTGAAGACGTCGCCACCAAGGCGTTGTTGGCCGCCTACGGGTGCGACATCGGCCAAGGGTATCTGCTGGGTCGCCCCGGACCCAAGGCCTCCATATCCAAACACCTGCGGCTTGCCCGCGAGACCTCGCTTCCCCGCCGTTGACCACCTAGACGTAGTCTCAGTGGGCGTTGATGGCTCTGGCGATCGCCTC
>JAFGIH010000843.1 GCA_016929985.1 Thermoleophilia bacterium
ACAAAGCCTGGCAGGCCGACCCCGACCGCAACTACGACCAGCCCTGGCAGATCCTGCTGCGCGTCCACGCCCACGACGGGCACCTAGCCGAGCTGGAAGCCTGCGTCCACGAGCTGATGCGGCTGCGTGAGGCCGAGGTGGAAGAGGATCTGGACCCGGCCATCTACGCCCTGCTGCGGGAAGTCCTCCCCAGCGGATACTGGGACCGGACCCGCGAGCCCGCCTACCAGGACTAGGCCACCGGTACCGGCAGCGGCGAGGCAGCGTGCTGCAGCGGCAGCAGGTACGGCGCCCGCAGGCACGCCCTACCGGGGCCGTACTGGGCATACGCGAGCAGCACAGCGTGTACGTACACCGCTGGGCCCACCAGCCTCAGCGGCACGAACCCGCCAGCGAACTGCATCGTGCACCCACCGTCGACCAGCTCATAGCAGTTAACGGTCGTGTGCTGACAGGAGCGCCACTGGTCGCCCTGAATCAGCCATGTCGCCGACGCGCTGACCAGCAACTGCACCCGCCCGTGCGAGCGCCACTGCGGACCAGACATCGCCTCGGCACGCCGCCGCTCCCGCCGGTTCGTCGCCTCGCCCAACGCCACCGCCGCCGCCACGAACAGGGGCGGGCCGAACGCCGCCACCGGCCGCTCCCGCGGCACTACGTCCACCACGTCCCAGCTGAACAGGTCACACACCGCGTTCAGCCAGGCCGGCTCACCACTTGGGCACCCGCCCGCCACCGCCGGGGGCGGCTGGCCGGCCGCCAGCCGCTCCGCAAGCCACCCGGCCTGGACCCGACCCTGCATATCGACCATGGCAAGCTGGTGGGCGGCCTGATCCGCCGCGGCAGCAATCGCATTGCGCCGCATCCCAAGCCTCCTCCCGGCCGGTGCGAGCACTTCTCATGGTACCCACGACACCGCGGCCATCCGGGTCAGTGAGGTTCTGGGGTGGCAACCACGTTCTTGTAGCGGTCGTCACTGGCCACACGCTGTTCTGCTGGACCGTCGTCGTCTGCCGGCGCCACGCCTCTACCGTCGAGCGGTATGCGAACAACCGTCGCCCGAAGCCCACGGCGGGGGTCTGTCACTCGAACGGTGTAAATCCTCTCTGTCCAGTTAGTAGATCTGGCTAACGTGAATGTGAATGATCTTGTGTGGAGTTTACCGCCGGGCAGCGGAGATGCGTCCGTCGAAGGTGATGTCGAAGGCGTTCAGAGCGGCCTTCCACCGGTTGGACCACTTCTTGGCGCCCTTGCCGGTAGGGTCGAGGCTGCGTACGGTCAGGTACAGCACCTTCAGCGCGGCCTGCTCGTTGGGGAAGTGGCCGCGGGCGTTGACCGCCCTGCGGAAGCGGGCATTCAGGCTCTCGATCGCGTTTGTCGTGCAGACGATCTTGCGGATCTCGATGTCGAACTGGAGGAAAGGCACGAACTCCGACCAAGCGTTCTCCCACAGCTTGATGATCGCCGGGTAGCGTTTCTCCCACTTGGCGCCGAACTCGGCGAACGCGTCCAGCGCTGCCTGCTCGGAGACGGCCTGGTAGACGGGCTTGAGGTCCTTGCCCAGGGCGGCCCAGTCCTTGCGGGAGGCGTAGGTGAAACTGTTCCGCAACAGATGGATGACGCACGTTTGTACGATCGTCTGCGGCCACACCTCACCGATCGCCTCGGGCAGGCCCTTGAGCCCGTCGCAGACCACGATGCACACATCACCCACGCCGCGGGTCTTGAGCTCGGTGAGCACCCGCAGCCAATACTTAGCGCCCTCACCACCCTCGCCTGCCCACAGGCCGAGGACGTCCCGGCCACCCTCGGCGGTGACCGCCAGCGCAACGTAGACCGGCCGGTTGGCGACCTGCCCGTCGCGGATCTTCACATGAATGCAGTCGATGAAGATCACCGGGTAGATCGCATCCAGCGGCCGGTTCTGCCACTCACCCATCCCTTCCAGCACCCGGTCGGTGATGGTGGAGATGTGATCCTTGCTCACGTCCGCGCCGTACACCTCGGCCAGATGCGCACACACCTCACCGGTGGTCAGCCCCTTAGCCGTCAGCGAGATCACCAGATCGTCGATCCCAGACAGCCGCCGCTGCCGCTTGCCCACCACCTGCGGCCTGAAGCTGGCGTCCCGGTCGCGGGGCACCTCGATGTTCACCGGCCCCACCTCGGTCAGCAGCGTCTTGGCCCGGTACCCGTTGCGGCTGTTACCGCCATCGCGACCAGCCACATCGTGCTTGCCGTAGCCGAGATGCTCATCCATCTCCGCAGCCAGCGTGGCCTCCAGGAACCGCTTGGTCAGCTGCTGCAGCAACCCATCACGGCCCAGCAGGCTCACTCCCTGCGCCCGGGCCTGCGCCGCCAGCCGGGAAATCAGCTGCGGGTCCAACGCACCCGCCATCGACCGCGCCACCGCCGCCTCGTTGGTCGCCGGCGCCGCCTGGCTCGCATCGGCCGCGGGCGTCACGCCCAGCGCCTCACCCTCGCCCAGCCCTCGCTGGCGCTCATCAGCCACCGGCACGGCCTCGGCCTGGGTCTCGATCATCGTCGTCACTTGGGTGTCTCCTTGTCCCTTATTTCGGACTTACACCCTTCTAACGACAGTCCCGAAAGCAGCGCGCCGTCGGGTCCGCAACATTGTTGAGGAGGAGGCGCTGAGCGGTATGGGCGAGCCCGACCATCGCCATTAGGTTGTCCGGCATACCCGTGTGTCATATTCATTCCACACA
>JAFGIH010000844.1 GCA_016929985.1 Thermoleophilia bacterium
CCGCCGCTATGCCGGGCCGGACGACGTGGTCCTGGGCATGGGCCTAGCCAGAGAGGAGCCGAGCGAGGACCCCAGGACCACGAAGGGGACGATCGACGACTTCTCCTACTTCATCATCCCCGAGGTCGAGATCACCGAGGCCGGTGGTGACACTCAAACCCAGGGAACCCCTCCGTAGTCCGTCCTCGTCGGACGCTTCAAGTGCCACTCCATAGCACTCCGAGCGCCCTGGAAGGAGATCACGATGCGGCACGCTTCGAATGTGACCGTGCGCTCATCGCTTTGCGTGGTGGTCCCTGCGTGCCTGACCGCACTGGCCGTCCTCATCGCCCTGACGGTAGCTGCGTGCGGCGAGCAACCCGACGTGGCCTCCGGCGCAGCCGCGGATATAGAGCCGGCCACGACGGCAACAGGTGCGGCTCCGGCCACGACGGCGGGCGCTCCTCCAAGCGTGACCTCCACCCTCCGCGACACCGGGATCACGACCACGTCCACTCCCCCGGCCTCAGTGCCCGCTCTTGCCTCGGGGATCACCCCCGAGCAGGCGCTCGAGCTTGTCGCCGCGCAATCGCACCTCGCCCCGGAGGACTGGAGCCTCAGGAGCTGCCGTAACCTGGGCGACTGGGCTGTAGCCGACCTGTACACCAGCGTGCTCGCCGAGCAGATGGACGAGCGGGGAGTCGCCGCGGTGTTCGAGAAGAAGGACGGCGCCTGGGTCCAAGCAGGCTGGGTCTCGGTCTCGGATGCGCCACACCAGCAGATGAACGAGCTGACCAGCATGGGCGCCCCCGAGCACGTGTGGGCCTACTTCGGCCTGGATCCTGCCTCGGTATCCACCGGCGAGGCGTACCCGCCCGAGCAGATGCCGGACGACTTCGGGTTCACCGCGGCGTACGGGGTGCTGAGCCGCAACGAGATCGACACGTTCGCCAGCACGTTCACGAAGGATCTCGGACCGCAAGAAGCCCGCGTGACCACCGGACTCAGACTGTCCGAAGACGTCCTCGAAAGCCTCTACCACGACCTGGTGATGATCGAGATCCAGTGGTACGCGTTCTCAGACGGGTTCGCGCCCGATCCCGACCCGGACAATACCGGCACGAGTATGTTCGTCACACCTCACATGACCTACCGTCTGCAATGGAGCGCGGGAGGTTTCGAGGCTCAGCCCATTGTTTGGGAGGACTCCTGCCTCAGCCAGGCGCCGGAGGCCGTCGCGCTCCGCGCCTGGTTCAAGAAGCTGCAGAAAGCAATCGAAGCCACGCCGGAGTGGCAGGCCCTGCCGCCGATAACCGGCGGCTATGAATAGGCGCCCGACACTCAACCTGTCGGCGCACCGGCGCATGACATGCGGGGCGCGTACCCCGTTGACCCCCGGGGCCGGGAGACTACAATTGATACTCAGGGGGATGGATGGTGAGGGGAAAGTTGATAGATGGCATTCAGAGCCCGCCGGATCGTGAAGATCACTCCAACGGTGGCCGCCAAGGCGGGATCGACTTCAGAGGCATCATCAAGGAACTATTGGTGCTCGGAGCCGCGTTCGGCGTCTACTACGCGGTCCGCCTGCTTGTGCGCGAGTCGGGCTTCGAGCCTCTGTACAACTCGCTAGCCCTGCTACAGCTGGAGGACCGTCTCTATCTCGACTGGGAGTTCGCCCTGCAGCGCGCCTTCTGGAACAACGCGCGGCCGCTCATACACATCCTCAATTTCGTGTACGCCTGGGGCTATTGGCTGATCCTGGCTGTGAGCCTCGGCTACCTCTACGCGCGGCGCCGCGAAACCTATCGCTGTCTACGCAACGCCATGATGGTCTCAGGGCTCATCGGCTTTCTCATCTTCGCGAGCTTCCCGGTGACGCCCCCGCGTCTGGCGCCGGTGGGCATCATCGATACTGTGGAGATGAGCGACTCAGTTCTTGAGGAGGTGGCCCGGCCCAGCTCTCTCACCAACGAGCATGCCGCGATGCCCAGCCTGCATTTCGGTTGGGTGCTCCTCTGCGGTGTGTGTCTGTCGATCTCGCAGGAACGGAGGGTGCGCAAAGCTCTGACGCTCTCGCTGCCGGCGCTGATGGGTCTGACGATCATTGTGACCGGCAACCACTACGTCATAGACGCCATCGTGGGGGGAGCAGTGTGCCTGGTCGCCCTCTTACCGTGGATCCGCCCCCGCCACCGGGCGCAACCCGGGACCCATGAGCTCCAGAAGGCTTAGGTGGGAAGCTCACTCCGCCGGTCGTGTAGGATGCTGGTGTCGGCCAAAGACTCCGCGCAGGGCATCCCCGACGAAGCGCGGCCGGAGAACGTCATGGCGCTGCGCGAGGCCGTGGACGAGTACGGACTGTTCTGAGATGCTGCATGCTACATTGTGAGGCGAATCGGCCCGCATCCGCGCTGACGAACGAGAAGGCCATGAAACCGCAGCCCGCGATCGTCCCTTCTGCCAAGCGTCTCCTCGCCGCATTCGCCGTCGGTGTATTCCTGCTGGGGACCGTCTCCGGCTTGGCTGCATGTGGGGGCGACGATACGGGCGCCACCGAGAGCACAGGCGCTTCAGAGACCACGAGCGCCGGCGCGGACAGCACCTTCACCCTCGTCGAACTGGCCCAGTTCGACGGCAAGAACGGCGCCGCGGCCTACGTCGCCGTCGACGGCGTGGTATACGACGTCACCGGCAGCCGGGATTGGCCGGAAGGCGCCCACGACAACTGCGGTCTCGGCGCCATGGCCGGCAGGGACCTGTCGGAAGTGATCACCCGGGCGCCCGCCAACATGCGGACCTTGCTCGAAGACATGCCGGTGGTGGGTACGCTGGCCCCCTGAGGCCGCCCGCCCCACGGACGCGCCCCCACCCATGAAGAAGCCGCTCGCCCCCAGGACCAAAGCCGCCCTCCAAGCGGGGTTCATAGCCATAGGTCTGGGAATACTCGCTATACCCGGCCTGGGGGTGGGCCTCTCGGGCACGGCCTCGGCGGATGCCACCTGGACGTCGCTGCGCGTGGCGGCGCTGGAGGCGTTCACGCTGATAACCGCCAACATCGTCATGGGAGCGTTCCGCCCCTTCTTCGTCCGGGTGATAAAGGCCCGCACGGCGCACCGGCTCCATGTGGGCACCGGCATCGCGGGATTCGCCCTAGCCGTGGCCCACGGGGTTCTGGCCTTCGTCTTCGGCGTAGTCGGCTACCGCCCCGGGCTGGTGTGGGTGGGCCCTGCCGTGTTGGTGCTTCTGGCAGCGGTGATAGTAACCGCCCTCACTCGGCGGCGCCTCCGGCGGGCCTGGCGCTGGATACACCGGGTGAACTACCTTCTCTTTGCCGTCATCCTGGCGCATGGCCTAATCTTGGGATATGACCTGGGAGGCGAGACGCTGCTGAAGATCTGCTTCGGGATCTACGCGGCTATGGTGGCCGCGGGGTTGGGATACCGGATCGCGGCACTGATGCGCAGATCATCGGCGGACGCGTGAGCTCTCACCGGAACGGCAGGCGCTGCCGCCCATGACGGGAGGCTACCTGTAGGCTGGTATCAGTATCTATCAGTTGCTATCGAATTGATAATTGCCGGCGCAGAGCGTACTATCAGAACGGCAACAACCGATACCAGGGGACGAGCTCATGGTCAAGAAGCCGGAACCGTCGCCCGTACCCGGACGG